>NZ_HF991099.1:0-24470 GCF_000432295.1 Bacteroides sp. CAG:189 | reverse complement strand
AGTAGTCAAGTAGTTAAGTAGAAATGACTTGTCTGATGTATTCTACTTAACTACCTACTACTTAACTACTTACTACTTGACTACTGAGTGTGAATAATGTAGGATAGAGGGCTTCTAAATCGCTTTTTTATTTTTCACACCATACTGTTTTTGGTATTCGGTAGGCAACATATGGACGCTCTTTTTGAATTGCTCGATAAAGTTGGACAGGTTATTGAATCCCACTTCCATGCTTACGGTGGATATCTTCATTTTTCCTTCAATCAAGAGCCGCTTGGCATGTCCGATACGCATATCGTTCAGATATTGTACGAAGGTCTTCTTGGTCCGCTCCTTGAAATAGCGGCAAAAGGCAGTAGGGGTAAGACCTACCAAGCCGGCTACCTCTTCCAGTTTAATCGGTTGGTTAAAGTTCTTCACCAGATATTGATATATCTTATTGAAACGTTCAAAGTCGGAAGAATTGACGGACTGGGTGAAACCTACACTGGCGAGAAGTTCATATTCTTCCGTATTAGCCATCATTTCGAGCAAAGTGATCAGATTGGTAACCCGTACCGCCCCATTCGAATTGAAAGTGCTGCGGATAAAGTCCGCAATACGGTCACGGGCGGTTCCGGTGAATTTTATCCCCCGCCGGGAACGTTCTATCAGATTACGGATATTCATGAATTCGGGCAAATTAATCATGACCCCCTCAAACAGCTCTTTACGGAAATACACACACAGGCATACGGAACGCAATCCGGTTCCTTCTCCGAAAAACTCTTTGTCATTCCTCCATTCATGGGGCAACTGAGGTCCGATGATACAGACATCGCCCACTTCATAATTTTCGATATGATCACCAACAAAGCGGGTACCGCTTCCCTGCTCTATGCACATGATCTCTATTTCGGGATGATAATGCCACGGAACAATGAAATAAGGCAGATCTTCCCTGTAAAAGTTGATGTAGTGTTCCACAGAAAACGGGAGTTCCTGATAAAGTGGTTTCATAGTGATATCGAGTTGAACTATTATGTAATTTGAGATTGTAGCGGGAGCAAATATATACGATTAATATCAAAAGTACAAATAAAAAGTGTACACTCTTTATTATAAGAATGTACACTTCAGTTCTTAAGTAGTCTCCCGGGCTATTCATGTCTCGGTCGTCTTCGGGGACTGGCAGAATTGCGCGGGCTCGAAATGGGCATTGCAAAATCTATTTTTGATAAAGAGTAGTTAAGTAGTCAAGTAGTTAAGTAGTCAAGTAGTAAGTAGTCAAGTAGAAATGACTTGTCTGATATATTTTCCTTAACTATTTGCTACTTAATCACTCAACTACTTACTACTTGACTACTTAACTACTTGACTACTTAACTACTCTTTATCAAAAATAGATTTTGCAATGCCCATTTCGAGCCCGCGCAATTCTGCCAGTCCCCGAAGACGACCGAGACATGAATAGCCCGGATTGGTCTTTTTCTTCAAATCATCAATCATCTGATGGCCGTGATCCGGACGCATGGCAATGGAACATTTGCGACGTTGCTGCAACTTCAACAAGTTTTTCATGACGTTGTACATATCCACATCTCCTTCCAGATGATTGGCTTCGTAGAAATTGCCTTCGGCATCACGCTGGGTACTACGCAGATGAACAAAATTAACGCGGTCTCCCTGACGTTCCATTATTCCGGCAAGATCATTGTCGGCACGTACACCAAAAGAACCGGTACAGAGACAAAGACCGTTCGATTCATTAGGAACCGCTTCTATCAATTTAATGAAATCCTCCTCCGTGCTCATGATACGGGGCAGGCCCAAAATGGAGTAAGGAGGATCATCCGGATGGATCACCAACTTCACCCCCACCTCATCGGCCACCGGAGCAATCTCTTTCAAGAAGAAGATAAGATTGGCACGGAGCTTTTCGGCATCGATATCATTGTATCTGTCGAGAGCTTCTTGGAATTGCTCAACGGTGAAACTCTCTTCGGAACCGGGAAGACCGGCAATCATATTACGGACAAGAAGTTTCTTGTCGTCTTCGCTCATCTGTTCGAAACGGGCTTTCGCCTTGGCAATTTCTTCGGCTGTATAATCCTTCTCGGCATTGGGGCGTTTGAGGATGAACAGATCGAAAGCCACAAAAGCCGCCTTTTCAAAACGAAGGGCTTTAGAACCGTCGGGCAGAGTATAAGCAAGATCCGTACGGGTCCAGTCGAGCACCGGCATGAAATTGTAAGTGACAACCATCACTCCACACTTCGCCAGATTACGGATGCTCTCTTTATAATTCTCGATATATCTCATGAAATCTCCGGTCTGAGTCTTGATATGTTCGTGTACGGGTACACTTTCGACTACCGACCAGGTAAGACCGACTTCTTCAATCATCTGCTTCCGCTTCATGATCTCCTCCACTGTCCACACTTCTCCGTTAGGGATGTGATGAAGGGCATTTACTATTCCGGTGGCACCGGCCTGCTTGATATCCCACAGGCTTACAGGGTCATTAGGACCATACCAGCGCCAAGTTTGTTCACATAGGTACATAATAATTTTATTTACGATTTGACGATTTACGATTTACGATTGAAATTACAGTTATTTCAAGCTATTAGCTACTAACTCCTAACTTCTAACTCCCACCTCCCAATCAAATTGAGAAAGCATCGAAGCCACCGTCGATAACAGCTACAGTACCGGTTACGAATTTTGAGGCATCGCTGATAAGATATTGGATAGTTCCATACAAGTCTTCCGGTTCACCGAAACGGCCAAACGGAGTATGGGCTAAAATTGTTTTGGAACGATCGGTCAAAGAGCCGTCAGGGTTTGTCAATAGAGTACGGTTCTGGTCGGTGAGGAAGAATCCGGGGGCAATGGCATTGACACGAAGGCCGTCACCGAATTTAAGAGCCAGTTCACCGGCCATGTATTTGGTGAAATTGGCTATTGCAGCTTTGGCTGTTCCGTAACCGACCACACGAGTCAACGGACGGAGTGCAGATTCTGAACAGAAGTTGACGATGCTGCCTTTTTTCTGATCGACCATGATGCCGGCAAATACCATTGTAGGCAAAACGGTTCCGAAAAGGTTTAAATCGACCACCTTTTTGAAAGCGTCGATCTCAAGATCAAAGAAAGTTTTGTCCGGTGCAATGGTGGCTCCCGGCATATTTCCGCCGGCGGCATTCAGCAATACGTCGATGCGGCCGTAAGCTTTCATGATTTCCACTTTATTTCCTTCGAGTACCTCTTTATTCATGACATCGGTATAAAGAAACATGGCGTCTCCCCCCTCCGCTTTGATGCCTTGCACCAGAGCATTTCCGGCTTCTTCGCTGCGGTCGAGAATAACAATCTTAGCTCCCTCTTTTGCCAGATAGGCAGCAATACCTTTACCTAAAATACCGGCTCCACCGGTGATAACAACAACTTTGTCTTTTACACTAAATAATTCGTTCATGATTTCCTGTTTTATAAAGTTATAATTTCTTATTCAGATAATATTTCAGATTCTCTTTAATGAGAATATCTATCGGCATCAGATTTACCTTATCGGGACGCTGCTTCAACACAAGATAATTGCATAAAGACTTAATGCCATCGTATCCCTGCTGTTCCGGCCGTTGGGCTATCAAGGCCGTGATAATGCCTTCGGACAGTAATTGAGTATTCTTCCCTATCAAGTCATAGCCTACCAATTTGACATTTTCCAACCCTCTCTCTTTAAGGTAATTTCCCAAAATATAACAGGTTGAATTGAAAATAACCGCTCCCTCGATCCGGGGATTGGCACGGAATATCTCATCGAGTCTGGCAAAATTATAATCCGTATCGTCTATCCTTAATTCCACTTCATGGATATTTCCTTCAAATCCCTGTTCGGTGAGATATTGGCAAAAGCCTTCCCTCCGGTTCTTCCCCTGATTGGAGTCGTTCTTGCCGCTATGCACAATCCGGGATATCAGAATATCCGAATGGCTGCCAAGCTGGCTCATCAGCAATTTGGCCGCAATGAATCCGGCATCATAAGACTCCGTACCGAAATAAGCAAGCTGATGCTCACCCACAATATTAGAGTCCACATAAACGTAAGGAATATCCCGGGCATCGAGTTCGCGCGAAAGACGGACTACGGAATCGGTGAACAAAGTGGCAATCAGCACGCCGTCAATATCTTCTTCATCAAAAAGAGTACGCACAATTGCATCAAAGGTATGGTTGTCGTACTGGTCAAAGAAAAGTTTGGTAACATTGACATTGTAAAATTCGGTCTCGGAAGCGGCTTTGTCTATCCCTTCGGAAATGGCTTCCCAATATTCTCCCGGTTTAAAAGAAGGAGTAATGGCAAGGAAATGGTACTGCTTTTTAGAAGCTAAGGAACGGGCCATCAGATTAGGTTGATAATTCGCTTTCTCAAGGATCGCTCTTACTTTTTTCTCATTTTCCTCCGACACACGGCCACGGTTATGTATCACCCGGTCTACCGTGCCAACGGATACACCGGCCATTTCGGCAATGTCTATAATGCGAATGTTTGGAGATTCTTTGTTCATAGGATAAATACCTTAAAACTCTTTTTCTTCTGCAAAAGTAAAATGAATAACCCGGATAAGCAATAGTGTGTACGCACACACATTCTGCAATAAAAACAATATAACACTATATATCAACAGTTTAATAATTATCTAATAGTAATAATATGTTTTCAAACATATAAAGAATGGAAATTTCATCCCAACGCAGGTTATTCCGGTAATATACCTTATTATGGTGATTGCATCATATACTATATCCGATATTCGATCTATGCAGATTACCTAATAGTAGCGATTGTGCAAATGACGATAAATAAAGACCTTTGCAACGCATTAAAAACGTTTAATACACAAAGGATATTTTGAAAACAAGAAGCCTAAAATTAACTCTGACTTTTTTGATAATTGCCTGTCTATCGACTTCTGCATATGCGCAACACAGGGCAATGCTCTCCGGCAAAATTATATCTGCCGAGAATAAAGAAACCATTGATTTTGCCACTGTCTACCTGAAAGGTACACAATTCGGCTGTACTACTAATGAAAAAGGAATCTATCATCTGAAAGCCCCCGCAGGAGACTATACATTAATCGTATCTGCCGTAGGATTCGAAACGGTAGAGAGAAAAGTGCACCTGACCGAAGGGGAAAGAAACAAATTGAACATCGTGATAAAACCGTCTACTACCGAACTGGATGAAGTGGTGATAACTTCTACGGGAGTCAGCCGAATCAAAAGATCGGCATTCAACGCAGTGGCTGTCGATACAAAAGAACTTCAGAATACAACGAAGAATCTGAGCGACGCATTGGCCAAAGCACCGGGAATGAAACTCCGTGAATCGGGCGGCGTAGGTTCGGACATGCAGCTCATGCTGGACGGTTTTAGCGGCAAGCACGTCAAGGTGTTTATTGACGGTGTACCACAGGAAGGTGTAGGAAGCTCTTTCGGCTTGAACAACATCCCTGTAAACTTTGCCGACCGCATCGAAGTATACAAAGGGGTGGTACCGGTAGGTTTCGGTACGGATGCCATTGGCGGAGTGATCAATATCGTCACCAACAAGAAACGTCAGCGTTGGTTTCTGGATGCTTCCTACTCCTACGGTTCGTTCAATACACATAAATCTTATGTCAATTTCGGACAGACTTTCGGTAACGGGCTCACTTACGAGATCAATGCTTTCCAGAACTATTCGGACAACGATTATCATGTATATGCTCCGGTAGAAGATTTTGAAACCGGCAGAATCGATAAGGATAAGAGGGTACGTGTAAAGCGTTTCAACGACACTTACCATAATGAGGCCGTTATCGGTAAAATCGGAATCGTGGATAAAAAATGGGCGGACCGCCTGATGTTCGGTTTTACCTATTCGCACATGTACAAAGAGATACAGACGGGGGTACGCCAGGAAATAGTATATGGACAGAAACACCGCAAAGGCCATTCGCTGATGCCGTCACTGGAATATAGCAAGCAGAATCTGTTCACCAAAGGACTGGATGTAGTGCTGACTGTAAACTATAACAAGAATACGACTACCAATGTGGATACCGCTTCTTATAAATACAACTGGTACGGAGAAAAGAAATTATTAAATTCGCCCGGTGAACAATCCTACCAACATTCAGAGGCGGACAACAATAACTGGAACGGTACGTTCACCGCAAGATACCGTATCGGTAAAGCCCATATGTTTACGTTCAACCATGTGCTGAATACGTTCCACCGGTCCAACACCTCACTGCTTGCCAAAGAAAAACAGGAAGACGCCATTGCCAAAGAGACCCGCAAGAATATTTCCGGCCTGTCCTATCGTCTGATGCCTTCCGATAAATGGAATTTCTCCGTATTCGGCAAGTATTACGATCAATTCGTGGCAGGTCCGATGGCTACCACCGCCAATCAAAGCAATTATGAACGAACGACCCGCAGTATCAGTTCCATGGGTTATGGCGCGGCAGGTACCTACTTCATCCTGACAGGACTTCAAGCAAAACTGTCTTATGAGAAAGCTTATCGCCTGCCTACCATCGAAGAGATGTTCGGTGATGAAGACCTTGAAATGGGAGATATCGGCATAAAACCCGAAAACAGCGATAATCTGAATTTCAGCCTGAGTTATAACAGAACTTTCGGTAAACATTCGATATATGTGGATGGCGGGCTGATCTACCGGAACACCAAAGATTACATCCAGCGCAACATTGCCGACCTGAGTGGTGGTAAATACGCTGCTACTTACATAAACTACGGCAAAGTGCTGACGAAAGGATTTAATATCTCCGCCCGTTATAACTTCGCCAAATGGCTCAGTGTAGGAGGAAATTTCACGAAAATGGATGTACGCGATAATATGGAGAAATCTATTTCCAGCAATGCCGTAAACCTTGCCTATCGTGAACGTATGCCCAACCTCCCGTATATGTTTGCCGATTCGGATGTAAGTTTTTTCTGGAATAACCTCTGGAAAAAGGGCAATACGCTGACCGTATCTTATGACAACCAATATCTGCACAGTTTCACGTATTATTCGTCCAATATCGGTTCGAATAAGGGTGATTATGTAGTACCCAACCAGTTCTCACACAATCTGGCACTCTCTTACAGTTTGAAGAACGGACGATATAACCTGTCATTCGAATGCCGCAATTTTACAGACGAGAAACTGTATGACAACTTTAGTCTCCAAAAAGCCGGACGCGCGTTCTATGGAAAAGTACGTATCCACTTCGGCAATTAAAAATAAACAAATAAGTAAATAACAATTAGCTTAAAATTAAAAATTACATGAAGAAAAATTTCTTTTTTAACGGACTCCTTGCAACAGCAATGGTCGGATTGACATTGACAGCTTGTTCTGATGACGAAAAGGGCAACGGATCGAGTACTGTAGACAAAGGCGAATATGTCATCGCATCTTCTGTTACCGCATCCGGAAATACAACCAATGTACTGGTGACTTCCGAAACTCTGAACGGAGGGACGGTTTCTACGATAAACAATGGTCTGGTAAACGACGGCGCCACACAATGGGTGTTCTATAAAGACCAATACCTGTATGGATTGACCTACAATCAAGGCAATGCCGGTACGACCCGCTCTTTTTTCATGAATGCCAATTATGAAATGCAGGCCCGTTCGGGCGAGTATGCAGTGAAACGGTTCACTACTTACGGCATCTATGGCAAATATATCATGACCTCCTCTACCGGTGACGGTCCTACACAGTACGCGGATGAGAACGGCTATTTACCTAAAATGTTCCTGCTCTCTTATCTTGATGTACCGAATGAGACATTTACCACAAATGACACCCAGAATAAGGCCTACATGTCGGAAAACTTTCTGGGTAATGGCGAATATGTAACATTGGCCGGTATCCTGGAATATAACAGCAAAATTTATAGCGCCGCAGTTCCGATGGGTTTAAGCCAGTACGGAGGAAAAGCAGATGGAGGGAAATGGATACTTCCGGGAAATGAAGACCTCGTGAAAAAAGAAGATGGCGGTTCGAACAGCAGCAAATACAAGAAAGGTGAATTGCAGTGGACGCAATATCCCAATGAATGTTGGGTGGCTATCTTTGATGATGAGACGCTTACTACCAAGAAACTCATCAAGACAGACAAAATCAGCTATGCCTGCGGACGTATGAAATCGCAATATTACCAGACTATCTGGGCAGCAGACAACGGCGATATCTACGTATTCTCCCCGAGCTATGCCAAAACAATGGACGATGCCCGCCAACAGACGACTTTGGATGCCGGTGTCGTACGTATCAAAGCCGGAACAGAAGAATTCGACCCGAGTTATTATTATAGCATCGAAGACCAGACCAATGGAAAATCTTTCCTTCGTTGCTGGCACCTCACCGGAGACTACTTCCTGTTGTTAATGTATGACCGTCCTTTGGACGAAGAAGACTTCACAGCCAACCAACTGGCTATTTACAAAGGAGAAACCGGAAAACTCACCTATGTAGAGGGGCTGCCTTCAACCGACCAGATTTCCGGATTCGGCAATACACCATATACGGAAAATGGCCTTACTTATATTGCCGTAACCACTACCGACGGCCATCCCGGTATCTATAAAATCGATCCGGTAAATGCCACGGCTACAAGAGGTGTTACAGTAGAAGCCACACAAATCAGCGGTGTCGGAAGACTGAAACCTTAAATAGGCAAACAGATAATAATATAAAAGAGCCTGCAAGCCGTATGCGCTTATGCAGGCTCCTTTTATAGCTCTACTCATAACTCCACGAAAAAAGCTTATATGAAAAAGAAATTTCGCCAAATACATCTCTGGCTCTCCGTTCCTTTCGGCATCATCATCTCCATCCTCTGCCTGTCGGGAGCAGCCCTCGTCTTTGAAAACGAAATAACAGAAGCACTCAACCACGATTTCTATTATGTGGAAAAAGTAGGATCGACTCCCTTGCCTGCCGGAGAGCTGGCAAAAAAGGTAGCGGCAACTTTGCCCGACAGTGTATCGGTCACAGGTATCAGTATCCCGGCCGATCCGGCAAGGGCCTATCAAGTCAACCTTTCCAAGCCCAGACGGGCATCTGTATACATCGATCCGTATACAGGCGAAATAAAAGGTAAATACGAACGTACGCCGTTCTTCACTACAATGTTCAAACTACACCGGTGGCTACTGGACAGCATGAAACCGGATGGTGGGATTTTCTGGGGAAAAATGATCGTAGGAACAAGCACGCTGATGTTTATCTTTGTTCTGATATCCGGTATCGTCGTTTGGATACCCCGTACTGCCAAAGCATGGAAGAATAGCTTTAAGATATCCGTCAATAAAGGGTGGAGAAGATTCTGGTACGACCTGCACATTGCAGGAGGATTGTACACTTTCCTCTTCCTGCTGGTTATGTCGCTCACCGGGCTGACATGGTCTTTCGGATGGTATCGTACAGGATTCTACAAAGTATTCGGTGTGGAGACTACACAAGGAGCTTCCCATCACGGCGCCCTCTCTCAAACAACGGAGAAAGAAAAAGGACACCGGGGAGAAAAAAACGAAAGAGGTGATGCCGAAAATCCGAACCGCAAAGACAAAGAGGGCAAAGAAAATGATCGGGAAGGACGCCGCAAAGGCAACGGAGAACAGTCTCCATATGCTTCATGGCAAAGGGTGTATGAGCAACTGAAAGCACAAAATCCCGGCTACAGGCAAATCACCGTATCAAACGGTAGTGCAACTGTCTCTTTCAATCGTTTGGGCAATCAACGGGCAGCAGACCGGTACAACTTTAATCCGAAAAACGGCGAAATCACTGAAACGACTCTTTACAAAGACCTCGACAAATCGGGAAAGATACGCGGATGGATATTCTCTGTACACGTAGGCAGTTGGGGTGGTATGCTCACCCGTATCCTGAGTTTTATCGCGGCATTGGTCGGAGGTACATTGCCGTTGACAGGATATTATCTGTGGATAAAAAAGGAAATGGGACGGTCGGCAAGAAAAAGGAAACAATAAAAAAAACAACGAAGAATGAAATGCAACCGTCCATAGGCAAAATGCAAGAATTCCCACGCAGACGGTATCCGGATGATAACCGATGAGCGTTCCGTCGCAAGTACGGAAGAATCGCACGAGGATCGGCAGAGTCGTCGATATAAAGTCCGGGAAATTGCAGTTCGTTCATAGCTTGCTATATAAAGACTAATTTTGAGAACGAAATTCATTGGGCGTATAACCCGTCACCCGTTTGAACATCCGGCTTAGATGCTGCGGGTATTGGAACCCCAGCCCGTAAGCAATCTCGCTCGTCGTCTTATCCGTACCAAGTAAGGCTTCTTTAGCCCGCTCGATAAGTTTGTTTTGAATATATTCCGAAGCGGTCTGCCCTGTCTGTTTACTGATCATATCTCCGAAATAATTCGCAGACAGAAATACCTTGTCGGCAAAATACTTGACGGTCGGTAATCCCTCTCGTATCGGGGTATCGCTGTCAAAATACTCGTCTAATAGTCGCTCGAAACGGACGACAATGTCCTTATTTACCTCTTCTCGTGTGGTGAACTGCCTCTCATAGAAGCGCATACAGTAGTCGAGCAGTAGTCCGATATTGGCACAAATCAACCGACGGCTGTGCTTGTCGATACTATGCTTCAGTTCTGCCTCTATTTTATGCAGGCAGTCCATTACGGTTTCACGTTCTTCCTCTGAAAGATGCAACGCCTCGCGAGTCTCATAAGAGAAGAATGAGTAGTTCTTAATTTCCTGACCGAGTGCGGTGCCCCGAATTAGGTCGGGATGGAACAGAATACCATGGGCATTCGGTTGAGTATTTTTCAGCATCTCGGTCTCTGCAACCTGACCGGGGGCGAAACTGACAATCGTACCGTCCTGGTAGTCGTAACTTTGACGTCCATACATGATGTTCCCGCAGTAGGTGTCCTTCAGATAAAGGGCATATACACCATAGTTGATCTTAAAGTGTTCCGGCCACTGCGTTGCCTTCGACAAATCGACAACACTCACTAACGGATGTCGTGTTTCAAGTCCGAACAGTTTGTTGTATTTATCTATTTCATCGAGTTTTATAACTTCTTCCATAAGCGTTTATTTAAATTCTTTCGAGCAAAAGTAATTCATTTGATTTGAATTACATACGGTCCTATTGCAGAATCGAGGATTCGGGTATGAATATCCGTAAATCGTATACAAGCCGGCTTATTCAATCGCGGTAAATTTGCAATCAGAAAATGAACAATGAAAAAATAGAAGATTATGGATCGCAGAAATTTCTTAAGGACGGCATCGAGTTTTGCACTACTCGCAACCGGAGCTACGACTGGTGTTTCCCGTGTGTTAGCCAAAGCACCTTCGTTCTCTTTGACTGGAAATCAGTCTGATGAAAATACGTCGAATACGGACGATACAATGGAGTATCGTAAGCTCGGAGGATTGGATGTATCGGCTATCGGTCTTGGATGCCTGCCAATGGTGGGTTATTACGGCGGGAAGTACGACAAAAAGGATATGATCGCTCTGATTCGCCGGGCATACGACAAAGGCGTCACTTTCTTCGATACGGCGGAGGTCTATGGCCCTTACACCAGCGAAGAGTGGGTCGGCGAGGCACTCGCACCGTTTCGCGACAAAGTGAAAATCGGGACGAAATTCGGCTTCGGCGTCGAGGAGAAACAACCGACCGCTATCAACAGCCGTCCCGATCACATCCGCCGGGCTGTGGAAGGTTCGCTGAAACGCCTGCGCACCGACCATATCGACCTGTTGTATCAGCACCGTGTCGATCCTGCCGTTCCGATGGAGGATGTGGCCGGAACGGTAAAGGATTTGATGCAGGAGGGGAAAGTGCTGCATTGGGGGCTGTCGGAAGCGAGTGCCCGTTCCATCCGTCGGGCGCACGCCGTCTGTCCGCTTTCCGCCGTACAGAGCGAGTATGCCATCTGGTGGCGGGAGCCTGAAACGAAAATCTTCCCGACATTGGAAGAGTTCGGTATCGGCTTCGTGCCTTATTGTCCGTTGGGGCGTGCGTTTCTTACCGGAATTATCAATGAAAATAGCCGTTTCTACGAGGGCGACCGCCGTTGGAACCTGCCGCAGTTCACGCCCAGAGCCTTGAAGCACAATATGCCGCTCATCGCCTTGGTACGCAAATGGGCCGAGCGCAAGGGAGTTACACCCGCGCAATTCGCTTTGATATGGATGTTATCTCGCAAATCGTGGATTGCTCCGATACCCGGAACAACCAATCCGGCACACTTGGACGAGCTGCTCGGAGCGGGAACCGTCCGCCTCTCGGCCTGGGAGATGGAGGAGTTCGACAGGGAATATGCTCGAATCGACCTCATGGGCCATCGTGCCGACCCGTTCACCGAAAGTCAAATAGATAAATAGAAGCAAAGATGATAAAAACAATACTGGGTATTCTGTCGCTGTCGGTCATGCTCTCGTGCAGTACGGCCGTGAAGGAGAATACCGCTCACCCCGATATTATGGAAACGAACAAGAAAAATCTCGGAAATCTCTTAGCACTCTATCCCAAACCGATGACGGTTGTAGGGGCGGAAGTCGAAGGGAAAGTAAACTGGCTCGTGGTGGGACACACGGGTGTTATCGGCCATGACCGGATACTGGTCAGCATGAGTAAAAGTCATTATACCAATCAAGGCATCAAGAAATCAAAACGGCTTTCCGTCAATCTTGTGAGCCGTGAAATGCTGCCGAAAGCCGACTATGTCGGAAGCGTCAGCGGTGCGGCGGTCGATAAATCGAAGGTCTTCGCTTACCATACTGGCGAATACGGTACGCCCGTCATCGACGCATCGCCGCTCACGATGGAATGTGAAGTGGTGGATATTTATGAAACCGACGGCTTCGACAATTTCATTTGCGCAATAGTCAATACATACGCCGCTTCCGATGTGCTCGACAATGATGGAAAACTCGACTATACGAAACTGAAACCTGTATTGTTCGAGTTCCCGACCTATTCCTATCTCGCTACGGGAGAGATTATAGGTAAATGCCTGAATCTGGATAAACAGCCGGGAATATGCGTTAAAGAACCGATGAATGTCGATGGTATCGTACGATTGTCGAAAATCGAGGTTTATCCGCAATATCTTGACGGGTATATGAGATACGCTACCGAGGTGGGTGAAATCTCTCTACGTACCGAACCGGGCGTGCTGACGATGTATGCGGTCGGCGAAAAAGAGAATCCCTGTAAGGTAACTATTCTCGAAACGTATGCGAGTCGCGAGGCATACGAGAAACATATCGCTTCGGAACACTTTCAGAAATATAAGCAGGGGACACTGCATATGGTCAAGTCGTTGGTATTGTCCGATCAGATGCCGCTCAATCCGGCCAACAAACTCAATAACTTCATGGAATAGATAATGTTTCTTATTCAGGTTATTGGAATGGATTCGGAGTGTATCTACAATTATGATTGAATATCTTGAAAAACTAATTATTACGATATTATGACATGGATTTCAAAGAATTGAACAATGGAGTAAAGATGCCAATACAAGGCTTCGGTGTCTTTCTGATACCCGATGCCGCCGAGTGCGAAAGGGTCGTTACCGATGCGCTGACTGTCGGCTACCGACTCATCGACACCGCTTCGGTCTATGGCAACGAACGAGCGGTCGGTACGGCTATCAGGGAAAGCGGCATTCCGCGTGAGGAGCTGTTCATCACGACCAAAGCGTGGATTTCGGAAATGGGTTACGAACGGACATTGCGGGCATTCGATGCTTCGCTCGCCCGTTTGGGGCTGGATTACCTTGACCTCTATCTCATCCACATGCCTTTCGGCGACTGTTACGGCGCATGGCGAGCTATGGAAGAACTCTATGCTCAAGGACGTGTACGGGCTATCGGAGTGTGCAATTTCGAACCGGACAGATTGTTGGATTTATGCCATAATACCAGAGTTATTCCGGCGGTAATGGAAGAACTCTATGCTCAAGGACGTGTACGGGCTATCGGAGTATGCAATTTCGAATCAGACAGATTGTTGGATTTATGCCATAATGCCAATGTTATTCCAGCGGTCAATCAGGTAGAGGTGCATCCTTATACTCCGCAAACCGATGCGATACGAATTATGCAGTCACTCGGCATACAAGCAGAGGCATGGGGCCCTTTGGCCGAAGGACGGAACGGATTGTTCACGGACGACATTCTGACCGGTATCGGTCGCAAATACGATAAATCGGCAGCGCAAGTCGTATTGCGCTGGCATTTACAGCGCGGAGTTGTCGCCATTCCCAAATCGGTACATCGGCAGCGGATGGAAGAAAATTTCAACATCGAGGATTTCATGCTGACGCCGGAGGATATGGCCGCAATCGCTTCCATGAATACGGGACACAACACGATTCTCGACTTGCACGCTCCGGAAGAGGTGCAACGGCTCTATGGTATCGAGTGTCCTGCATGACAGATATTTTCTTGATTTTTCTGAAGTTCCGGTAATCAATAAGGTTATCGGAACTTTCGTTCCCTTATATCTCTGCTGTATTCCGAGAGAGTCTGTCCGGTCTGTTTTTTGAACATGCGACTTAAATGTTGCGGGTATTCGAATCCCAAGTCATAAGCGATCTGCGTGATTTGTTCGCCGTTGATAAGTTTACTTTTGACCATATCGATGATATGGCGACGGATATGTTCTCCAGCAGTTTCTCCGGTTTCTTTCTTTATCAAATCACTGAAATAATTGCGCGACATACATAACTGCTCAGCACAATATTGTACGCCGGGCACTCCGTTTGAGTATTGTTTTTCCTTCTCATAATATTCTTTGAGAATGTGCTCGAAACGTGCCAGCACATCACTGTTACCCGCTTTGCGTGATGTGAATTGCCGGTCGTAAAAACGAAGGCAGTGTTTTAGAATCAGTTCTATATATGAAACAATGATTGTTTCCTGATGTCTGTCGTGTGTTTTGGTCAATTCGGTCTGCAACATTTTCATAAACCGAACGAAGGTTTCCCGTTCTTCAGTTGTCATATGGAGGGCCTCGTTAGCTTGATAAGAAAAGAAAGAGAAGTCTTTGATGTGATTACCCAACGGGGTTCCATGCAACAAGTCAGGAGAGAAAAGCAAGGCCCATCCCTTGATATGGAATTTCTGTCCGTTATACTCTACTCCTCCTATTTGCCCGGGCGACACGCAGATGAGCGTTCCCGCGTTATAGTCGTATTTGCTGCATCCGTAGGTCAGGTCTTCCAATGTGTCGTCCCGCAAGAAAAGTGCATAGACTGAAAATTGGCTGCGTGTATGCAGGATGGGCGTGACGGTATCGTAATCTATCACGCTGACCAAAAGGTGCTGGTCGGCATGTCCTACAAAAGTGTTGTAGTCATGGACGTTTTTTACTTTTAGTATATTATCCATATTCCCTATACTATCAATCGATTACAAATTTACGACAATTCTTGGATAATCCGGATTTTTGGTACGAAAATCCGGATTTCGTACCCGTTTGGGGCTGGAGAACCGGATAATTTTGCAATAGAATAAAAATTAAGAATTATGGATAGACGTGATTTTCTAAAAAAGACGGTAACGGTCGCCGGTGGAATCGCAGCAAGCCGACTATTGGGGGAAACGAATGTTTTGGCAGCCGGGCGTTCTATATCGAATACCGACCCTATCATGGATTATGCGACGCTTAACAACGGCATAAGGATGCCGATTTTGGGATACGGCACATTGCGTATTCCGGTCGAGCGCTGTGCTGAATGCGTGTCGGAAGCGATACGGAAAGGCTGGCGTCTGATCGATACCGCCAAAAATTATGCGAACGAGACAGAAGTGGGTAAAGGTATCCGGCAGAGCGGTATCGACCGGAGCGAGGTGTTCATCACTTCGAAAATCGCTCCCGATGCCATGCGTAGCGGCAAGGTGCGCGAGTCGCTCGACCGGACGATCGAAGCATTCGGGGGAACGTATGTCGATCTGATGCTGATTCATTGGCCGGTAGCCGGAAAGGTCGAGGAGACATGGAAAATCATGGAGGAGTATGTCGATGCAGGGAAGATCCGCGCCATCGGAGTAAGTAACTTCAACCCGCATCACGTGGACGAATTGCTGGCATACGCCCGTATCAAGCCTGCCGTCAACCAGATCGAGATTCATCCCTACATGACGCAGCAGGAGGTCGTGGGTAACACCTTCGCCAAAGGTATTCAGGTCGAGGGATGGGCCCCGTTGGGACAGGGAGGTGCGGTTCTTCAGGACGGGACAATCGGCGCCATTGCCCGAAAACACGGCAAAAGCATCGCGCAGGTAATCCTGCGCTGGAACATCCAGCGCGGTCTGATTGCCATCCCCCGGTGCGACAATGCCGATTATACGGCAGAGAACATGGATATATTCGATTTCGAACTCTCGCCCGTGGAGATGTCCGTCATCAACGGGCTGAACCGCAACGAGCGTACTTACGAGAAGAACGACCCGGATAATTTCCCGTGGTAAACAACTTATAATGCTATAAATATATGAACAGACCTTATGTGATATTGACAATGATGACCTCCATCGACGGAAAGATTGAAGGAGATTTCATCCACGACCACAACGAAGAGTTGGGTGACTGGTTCGAACTGCAAAAGCTCGAAGACACCGATGCGTGGGGTAACGGAAGCAACACGCACGAGAAGTATTTCAGCGATGCGAGTATAGACCTTTCGCCTTATGCCGAAGCCGAATCCCCGACGGAAGACCATGTGCTGCTGAAACCGTCGCCCTACATCGTATCGTTCGACACGAAAGGGAAAGTATTGTGGAACGCAGATTCTTTGGAGTTTCCAGACGGTGTCCGCAATCAGGTGCTCGTTGTTACGACCCGAAGCGTCCGTCCTGAATATGTCGCTTATCTGCGGAAGATGCGGATACCCTTTATTCTGGCAGGAGATACGGCCATCGATCTGCCTGCGGCACTCGACAAACTCTATTCGCTTTTCGGTATCCGGCGCTTCGCCATTGTCGGCGGAGCGACCATCAATGCCCGGTTCATTCAGGAGAATTTGGTGGATGAGATACGTCTTGTGGTCGCACCGTTTATCGACGGCAGCAAGGAACTGACCATTACCGAAATGCCGGACAATACGCGGCTGACGAAAGCCTTTGCACTCGACCGGGTCGAGCGATTGGAACATGATGGAATTTTAATCATTTATAAACGAAACAAGTAATATGAAAACGGTAAAATTGAACAATGGAATTGAAATGCCCGTGCTGGGCTTGGGAACTTTTCTGTCGAACGACCCGGCAGTGTGCGAGCAGAGTGTCGTGGACGCCATATCTTTGGGCTATCGGCTGATAGACACGGCGCAAGGATACGGCAACGAAGAGCATATCGGACGGGCCATCGCCCGGTGCGGCGTGCCTCGCGAGGAACTTTTCATCACGACCAAGGTGTGGTTCGGGAATTACGGGAACACCCGCGCCTCGGTCGAGGAGTCGATGCGGAAGTTGCAAACGGACTATCTCGACCTCGTACTGCTGCACTGGCCGTTCGGCGATACATACGCCGCATGGCGGGCGCTGGAGGAACTTTATGCCGAAGGTAAAATCCGCGCCATCGGGGTATCGAACTATACCGCCGACCGTCTGGTGGACTTGGTGAACTACAACAAGGTGGTTCCTGCCGTGAACCAGGTCGAGACCAACCTCGTGTCGCAACAGACCGAAGTTCGGACTTGGATGGATAAACTCGGTGTTCAGCACATGGGCTATGCCCCGTTCGGACAGGGTAAAATCAATGAAATCTACGCTGACGAGGCATTGCAGTATATCGCCGGCCGCTATCACAAGACGGTGCGCCAAGTGGTATTGCGCTTCCAGATTCAGTCGGACGTGGTCGTTATCCCCAAGACGACGCACATCGAACGCATGAAGGAGAACCTCGAAGTGTTCGATTTCGAACTGCTCGATAACGAAATGGAGATACTGCGGGCTCTTGACCAAGGACAGCCCCTTATCGGAAATCCCCAGAATCCGGATTTGGTTTCTTCTTCCATTGGCTGGTAACTGCATTAAGGTACTTGAACAAGAGAGCCGGTGTCTGAAATATGATATCGGTTCTTTGCCATATAATCCACTACTACACGTTAAAACAGAGTTATATTAGGCTTTAGGCAATTTGTGTAAGAATCGGCAACAAGCATAATCCGTAATTTGGGTACGAATACCGGGAATTTGTCTACAAAGTATGTGGCAGATACCATCTATTTTTGCATCAGAGAGATAAAATATTACCTCTCCATTACAAGGTGAACTTCAGAACAAAGCAGTTTGAGCCTTGAAGCAAAGTTGTTATGGAGGGAGCTTCGTACTTTTGCACTGTTACAAGTTGAATATGAATAATAATTAAAATAAGGAAAGTATGAAAGTAATATCAAATGCAGAATTCGGTGGAGAAAGACCTCTGTTCGAATCACATGACTTACGTTTGGAGAATGTAATCATCCGTGCCGGAGAGTCAGCCATCAAGGAGTGCAGCAACATCGAAGCCGTCGATTGCCGTTTCGAGGGAAATTATCCTTTCTGGCACGTGCACGGTTTCGTTATTGACCGTTGTTTTTTCGATGTAGGCGGACGTTCGGCACTGTGGTACTCCGATAATCTGAAAATGACGAACACACGCATCGACGCCCCCAAGATGTTCCGCGAGATGCACGATATCGAAATCGAGAACGTGGAGATAAACGATGCCGACGAGGTGTTCTGGCGTTGCAAGAATTTGGACATCAAGAATCTGAAACTGCATGGTGGCACTTATCCGTTCATGTTCAGCAGCAATATCCGCATAGACGGGTTGGAGAGCGACAGCAAATACGTTTTCCAATACGTGAAAAATGTGGAGATTCATAACGCCAAGATTACGACAAAGGATGCCTTCTGGGAAGTGGAAAACGTGACAATCTACGATTCGGAACTCAACGGCGAATACCTGGGCTGGCATTCGCACAACCTTCGGTTGGTAAACTGCCACATCACCGGCGAACAGCCGCTTTGCTATGCTCACGACCTTATATTGGAAAATTGCACGTTCGGCCCCGACTGTGATCGGGCTTTCGAGTACAGCTCGGTGCAGGCCACCATCAAAGGTGTGATAGGCGGGGTGAAGAATCCGCGGACAGGTTGTATCACTGCCGAAAGTTACGGAGAGATTATCCTCGACGAGAATATCAAGGCTCCCGCCGATTGCAAGTTGAGACTTTGGGACGAGAAAACCTGTTTTACCGATTGACACCCTTGCAAATAACTTGATGGGAATAGGAAAAGGAAAGACCGATTACCTGTTATCGCTGATTCGCGAAGGGAAGCAAATGACGCTGGGGCAGCAGTTACGCCTGACTGCATACCTTAGCGTCCCTGCTATTATGGCGCAGGTATCCTCAATTGCCATGCAGTACATCGATGCTTCGATGGTGGGTAGCCTGGGCGCGAACGCCGCTGCTTCCATCGGATTGGTCTCAACTACGACATGGCTGTTTTGGGAATTATGCGCAGCTGCTGCAACAGGATTTTCCGTTCAGGTAGCACACCGGATCGGAGCCGGGGATTTCGCGGGAGCCCGAAAGATACTTCGCCAGTCGATTGCCGCCACTTTGGTTTTCAGCTCATTGTTGGCGGCTGTCGGCATTTCCATCAGTGGCATGCTTCCCGGCTGGTTGGGCGGTGATGAAGCAATACGGAGCGATTCATCCCTCTATTTTGGGATATTCGCACTTTTCCTTCCTGCCTTGCAGTTGAATTTCCTTGCAGGAGGCATGTTGCGTTGCAGTGGAAATATGCGTGTACCCAGCATGCTGAACGTGCTGATGTGCCTTTTGGATGTCGTGTTCAACTTCTTCCTTATTTTCCCTTCGCGGCAGGTGGAATGGTTCGGGGTGACATTTACCACTCCCGGCGCAGGCTTGGGCGTGGAAGGCGCAATATTGGGAACGGTGCTGGCCGAGCTCATCACTGCCGGCGGGATGATGTGGTATCTTTGCCGTCGCTCGCCCATGCTGAGACTGTCCGGAGAACGGGGAAGTTTCCTGCCTCGGAAAGAGACACTGAGTAAGGCTTTCCGCATCTCCCTGCCGATGGGATTCGAGCACATGGCCATTTGTGGGGCGCAGATCGCAACGACGGTGATCGTCGCACCACTTGGTATCATCGCCATTGCCGCCAACTCGTTCGCCATCACTGCCGAAAGTCTCTGCTATATGCCCGGCTACGGTATTTCGGAAGCTGCCACGACGTTGGTCGGCCAAAGCCTCGGAGCAAACCGTATCCGGTTGCTCCGTCGTTTCGCCAATATTACCGTCTGGTCGGGAATGCTGATTATGGGTGTTATGGGAGCGTTGATGT
Source organism: Bacteroides sp. CAG:189 (assembly GCF_000432295.1). Classification (NCBI taxonomy): domain Bacteria; kingdom Pseudomonadati; phylum Bacteroidota; class Bacteroidia; order Bacteroidales; family Bacteroidaceae; genus Bacteroides; species Bacteroides sp. CAG:189. The sequence continues at coordinate 4,046 of NZ_HF991099.1, read as the reverse complement.
ATGTGGCAGCTCCGCAAATCATAGGAGTGATGACCCCGGTAGAGGAAATCCGCATGTTGGGAATCGAGATTCTGCGGATAGAAGCCTTTGCGGAGCCGATGTTCGCGGCATCTATCGTAGCCTACGGTATATTCGTGATCCGCATGTTGGGAATCGAGATTCTGCGGATAGAAGCCTTTGCAGAGCCGATGTTTGCGGCATCTATCGTTGCCTACGGTGTATTCGTAGGTGTGGGTAATACATTCGTACCCAGTCTGATGAACTTCGGCAGCATTTGGGGCGTGCGACTGACACTGGCGGCATGGCTTGCTCCCACGATGGGACTACGCGGCGTGTGGCTTGCCATGTGCATCGAGCTTTGTTTCCGGGGAGTAATCTTCCTCGCGAGACTTTGGGGCAGTAACTGGATTTATAAATTACGAATAAATAGATAAGTTATGAAATACGATTTTGATACGATTGTCCCGCGTCGCGGGACGAACTCCTACAAATGGGACACTCCCGAAGAGGAAAATGTAATTTATAAATTACGAATAAATAGATAAGTTATGAAATACGATTTCGATACGATTATCCCGCGTCGCGGGACGAACTCTTACAAATGGGACACTCCTGAGGAGGAAAATGTGCTGCCCATGTGGGTGGCGGATATGGATTTCCGTACCGCACCCGCCATTATCGATGCCCTGCAAAAGCGGGTGGAGCACGGCATTTTCGGCTATACAAAAGTGCCCGAAACCTATTACGATGCGGTCGTCCGGTGGTTTGAAGACCGCCATCGTTGGCGGATAGATCCCCGGTGGATTATCTATACAAGCGGTGTCGTACCGGCTCTGTCGGCCATTATCAAAGCCCTGACCGTACCGGGCGACAAGGTAATCGTCCAGACTCCGGCATACAACTGCTTCTATTCGTCGATTCGCAACGACGGATGCGAACTGTCGGCCAATAACCTCATTTACCGAGATGGTCGGCTCTGTCGGCCATTATCAAAGCCCTGACCGTACCGGGCGACAAAGTAATCGTCCAGACTCCGGCATACAACTGTTTCTATTCGTCGATTCGCAATGACGGGTGCGAACTGTCGGCCAATAACCTCGTTTACCGAAACGGTCGCTACTCAATCGACTTCGACGACTTTGAAGCGAAAGCGGCCGACCCGAAGGCGAAACTGCTGTTATTGTGCAATCCTCACAATCCGGTCGGGCGGGTCTGGACTCCGGAAGAACTGCGATGCATCGGCGACATCTGCCTGCGCAACGGGGTGTTTGTCGTGGCGGATGAAATTCACGGCGAGCTGACCTACGAGGGGCATGACTACACGCCTTTTGCCTCCCTATCCGAGCGTTTCCAACAAAAGTCCGTGACCTGTGTTTCGCCGAGCAAGGCGTTCAACATCGCCGGGCTGCAAATCGCCAATATCGTCGCGGCCGATGAGGAGGTACGCCGCCGCATCGACCGTGCCATCAATATCAACGAAGTGTGCGACGTCAATCCGTTCGGCGTGATCGCTACGACAGCGGCTTACAACGAGGGTGGAGAGTGGCTCGATGCCTTGCGGAAATACCTGTGGGGAAATTACGAATATCTCTGCCGCTTTTTCGAGGAACGACTGCCGCAATATCCCGTGCTGCCGCTCGAAGGGACTTACCTGGTCTGGATAGACTGCCGGGCGCTCGGTATCGGTTCGGATGCCACGACCCTGCGCCTGCAAGAGGGACAGAAGCTGATGGTCAACTCCGGTACGATGTACGGCCCTGGCGGAGAGGGATTCATCCGCCTGAATATCGCCTGCCCCCGAACACTGCTTGCCGACGGATTGGAGCGGACGGCCCGTGTATTGGAATGCTGTTAAAAGATTGAAATCGAGTATTTGGGTATAAATATCCGTAAATCGTCTACAAACGGGATATTTTGAACCGTGTAATTTTGCAATATGAATTAGAAATTGAATAACGAAAAAAAATGGATATGGAAAAATTACCGTCAATAGCATTAGGCACATGGTCGTGGGGTGCAGGATTCGCCGGAGGCGACCAGGTATTCGGGAACAATCTCGGAGTGGAAGAACTGAAACCCGTATTCGACGAGGCGATGGCCAACGGGCTGAACCTCTGGGATTCCGCCGTGGTGTATGGCATGGGAGCTTCGGAAACAGTGCTTTCGACATTTACAAAGAACTGCAAGCGGGAGGATGTGTTTATCTCGACCAAGTTCACACCGCAAATTGCAGGCGATACGGAGAACCCGGTAGCAGATATGCTGGCAGGAAGTCTCGAACGCTTCGCCACCGATTACATCGACATCTACTGGATACACAACCCTGCCGATGTGGAGAAATGGACACCTTATCTTATCCCGTTGGTAAAAAGCGGCAAGGTAAAACGGATTGGTGTCTCCAATCACAACCTCACGCAAATCAAGCGTGCGGAGGAGATTCTCTCGGAAGAAGGGGTACATATCTCTGCCGTGCAGAATCATTACAGCCTGTTGTATCGTTCTTCGGAAAAAGCTGGTATTTTGGATTATTGCAAGGAGAACGGTATCGATTTTTGGTCTTACATGGTATTGGAACAAGGAGCGTTGAGCGGAAAATACGATACTGTGCACCCGCTGCCCGCCGGTAGCCAGCGTGGGGAGACCTATAATCCGTTGTTGCCACAAATCGAGAAGCTCGTTGCCGTGATGCGCACGGTCGGCGATAAATATGATATCACACCGGCGCAGGTCGCTCTGGCATGGGCGATAGCGAAAGGCACGACACCGATTATCGGCGTGACGAAACCCTCGCAAGTGCAGGATGCCTTGCAAGCGACAAAAGTTACCTTGACTGCCGATGAAATGAAGGCATTGGAAGAAACTGCCGAAAGTACCGGTGTCGATACGAGAGGTTCATGGGAAATGCCGATGGTTTAAGAAAGGAGGAATGGGTATGAAGCGTTATCTGATCGGTTTATTGAGTATGCTGTCCGTACATGCCGCTATGGGGCAACAGGCGATAGACGTGCATTGTCATAATATACTTCCCACGTTCAAGGAACTGTTGGACAGGCACGGGGCAGCTTTGGAAGAGACTTTCCCGCTTCCGGATTGGGATGTGGCTTCTCATCTGAAATTCATGGAAGAGGCGGGTATCGAAACATCCGTCCTTTCGATGCCTGCTCCCCAACCGTGGTTCGGCGATGCGGAAGAGAGCCGTCGTGCGGTCAGGCAATACAACGAGACGTGCGCCCGGCTGAAAGCGGATTATCCCGGCAAATTCCTCTTCTGTGCTTCATTGCCCCTGCCTGATGTGGACGCGGCTATCAAGGAAGCGGTCTATGTACTCGACACACTCGGTGCGGACGGCATCAAGCTGGCTACCAACAGCCGGGGACAGTACGTGGGCGATGCGGCACTCGATACGCTGATGCAAATTCTGAACGAGCGCCATGCCATCGTGATGCTGCATCCGCACAAACCTTCGCCCGTAAACGATGGAATCATTGCAACAACACCGCTGGCCGTTTACGAATATCCGGCCGAGACGACCCGTACCGTCGTCAATCTGATTGCCCGGAATGTTCCGGCCCGGTATCCGGATTTGAAGTTCGTCGTACCGCATTGCGGTTCATTTCTGCCGCTGGCCCTTCCGCGCATGAAGGCGGTATATCCGGCCATGGCGGCGAAAGGGCTTATGGAACCGATTGACTGGGATGCCAATCTGAAGGCGTTCTATTATGACCTTGCAGGAGGTGCAACGCCTGAAGTTGTCAAGGCTCTGCTGACCATAACCACCCCCGACCGGCTGCTTTACGGCTCGGATTATCCATACCAGCCGGCAACAGTTCTGACAGGAAATTTGAAACAATTGCGAACGTGGATAACCGATGATGCCGAGCTCGCACCTTTTGCAAAAAAAATCCTGCATGACAACGCCCTTAAATTGTTTGGCAGATAAAAATGAGTAATATGAAGAAAGAGGTAATGATATTGACCGGTGCCGGTCAGATAGGAATGGCGATAGCCCGCCGTATGGGATATGGGAAAAAGATCGTTGTCGGAGA
>NZ_HF991098.1:0-6160 GCF_000432295.1 Bacteroides sp. CAG:189 | reverse complement strand
ATAATCAAAATTATTCAAATTTGATAACCCATTTCCCTTTTCTTCTCTTATTCCATAACAAACTTCATCTTCTATTCCTATAAAATTGCGGTAATCTCCCCCTGAATCATACCTTTTATTCATTGAAGCAAGTCCACAAGGAGAGCCATGGTTAAACCAACTAATAAAACCATAATATCTCTGATTCATTGCATCAATGATATCCTTACCTGTTGGAAAAGTTGGATTTTCATCATAACTTCCCGGATATTCTTCTAAAATAGTGTAATCAAATAATATATCTTTCAAATTTTCAGCAATTATGTTGGCTTGTCTTCCACTTTGTAATTGATCTGCTTGTGTATAAAATGCTCTTTTTAGATAATTATAATCACCTTTTCCCGGATTTTGTTCATAAATAAACAGTTTATCAATATAATTATTGATTTCCTCTTCATTCTTACACATAAGCCGTCCAACATATAATTCTGGATAATAGTCTATCTCCCCAACAGCCTCTTCACCATAATTATCATTACCATTTTTATTCCAATTTCCATTCAAATCACTATAATACCAATCAGTAGGAATTTGATCAATTATACCATAATAATTTCCATAACCATATCTTATAGGTACTACTGATTTTCCTCCTCCCAACAACACATACTTAGTACCATTCTGATAAGCTAACCTCAAATATTGCCTTAATTTTCCTGCATCATCAGATAAATTAGATACTTCATCTTTCACAATGGATGGATTATTCAGAATCTCTTGCATCGTTACAATTCCAGCATTTAATCCCTTTTGTCGTTTCCAATCAACTAATCTCTTAAAATAAGGAGCTAAGCTCTCAGAGGTAATAACTACGTATTCATAAGTAGGTAAGCCTACTTCCACAGTAGTAGCTTGAACCTTTCGAGATAATTTATTTACATCCAACTTGTTTTCTAAAAAACTTAACTGGTTAAGTAAATCTCTATTTTCTAAAGCATTTACAGAATGAATAGGTAGTGATTTTGTTATTTTGTTTTTTACAGATTTATTTTCATAGTTGATAGTGAAATTGACAAAAGAATAAAAATGAAGCTTTTTCAAAAATATATCATAGCGAATAGGAGAAACTCTTACCGTTAATATACGCTTATCACCATCAAAATATCCTTCATCTACAATTCTTATAATATCTTTAGGATAAATTTCTGTCAATTGAGTTGCCGAAAAATTTCCTAAATTCAGTTGATATGAAGATGAATTTATTGATACTGGTATAGGTTGTTGAACAGGTAATAAAGGAGCTGATAAACTTATTATCTCACTTACACTATCATTAACAGTTATTGAAAAACCAGCAGGTTCATTGGGTACAATAAAATGCAAATATTTATATGGTATTGCAGGTTGTCCCACGTTATCACTAATTAGGCAATCTTCATATTCTAATTCAATATATACACTCCCACCCTCCAGTATTCTATCTTTGAGTTTTAGCTTATTAGAATCGAATGTTATAGAATGACTTATCTGAGCATATACATTTATATGAATGAGCCAGAAAAAAATAATTAGTACATAATATTTCATAATGATAATTATTCAGTTAATATCATTTTCTTTGTATCAATCTCTTTTCCATCCACGATTAACGTATACATATACATACCAGGAGTCAATTCATAACCATTGATAATAACAGAACCATTTCCTCTTTCCTCAATATTGATTTGTTTTATCTGTTTTCCTTGCAAATTATAGATATGAATACTGGCTCCAGAAGCCGTTTCGGGTATGAAAAAAGAAATAGTAGTCTGCTCTTTAAAGGGATTGGGTATATTGGAATAGAGTCTGGCCGTTAGTCTCTCATCCATTAATGAATTCATATTCGGTTGCTCATTCTCATCTCCACCGATAGCTGATCTGGTTTGAATAGTTTTGACTTGTTTTAATTCATCAATTTCGTTTTGCTGTTCTTTGATAGCTTCCACAAGTAAAGGAATAATTTCAGAATAAGCGATCGCTTTTTTTCCATTAGGCAAAGTATATACAGCTTCCGGAAAGACTTCTTCTAATTCTTGAGCTATAAAACCAGCTTTCTTTCTTTTCTTTTCAGCTTTTATCTTATTAATAATGTCAATTGAAACGCTTGATTGAGCCAATAAAGTATCTGAATTTGAAGGAACAACATTAAGAGTATTTATATCAGCACAATTATCAGATTGTTCCTTCATTTGATAAGTAACACCCCGCATTTTCCTAATAATAAGCAAACTATTATTTATTGAATTTATATTATCCTTAAAAGATACATCCGAAGCAGTTAATAAGCTACCTTTTGAATATACGCATCCATCTCCATTAACATAAAAAGTCATTTCTCCTGTAGAATTCTTTGTTATATCTCTAACAACAAATGCAACATCTGTATGTCTATTTGAATACACTTTTATAACATCTCCAAAATCCATTGGAAAATTTGCATAAGCCATTAATGCAGAGGTGTAATTTGAAGGATGTATATAAAGATTCAGTAGTGCATTGGTCGGATATTCATAACCAGTATTTAAATTAGCACCGATCGCAAAGCGACCATTCGATTGTATTGCCAATCCACGTTCTTTTACTCCAAAATTCAAAAAAGCATAATCACCTGAAGTATATAATTTAAAAGACGGTTTACCACTTGCACTATCATAAATAGCCAATCCATTGTTTACACCAGACTTTCCAATCTCTAAAAAACCATACTGAGGATTAGTAGTACCTATTCCAACTTTTCCATTTGAAAGAACTTTTAATTGTGCATAACTTATTGAACAGAAGAAAAAGAAAACAATCGTAATGAATAGTGTCTTTTTAGTTTCCATAATTTATATTTTTAAGGTTATTATTCCATAAAAATATACACATTAAAAATATCAAACAAATAAAATTGTCTTTATCTTATACTATACATTACTATTTTAATGATATGCAACACAATTTACATATATTTGCATTAAAATAGTATTACCAGACATAATAATCATTATTTGCAAAACCTTTAAAAAATAGACATGAACAATTGCAGAATTTTTCCTTGTAATCCCCTAAATATTTAAATTACAAATGAATTCTATCACCGACTACTTGTAAAATATCGTTTTTCTATAATAGGTTTCTCTATAAATCTCCACGATAATGCAGAAATTACTATAGTCAACATAAATGCAATAAAAAATGCTAAATAGATGTTATATTGAGGTATTTTATAATATATAATAACTTGTATGATAGGAAAATGATATAAATACATTCCATACGAGATATTATCATATTTTCTTAGAAAATTTAAATATTTTAAATTGTAAGCTAATCCTATGAGAATAGTAGCAAAAGATAATGGTTCGAGACATGAAAATATAAAATTTAGGTCTTGACCAAAATAGAGTATAATTGCTATTGGAAATAAATATTTTAAATACTTTATAAAGTAATTAAAATATAGAAGAATAAATGTTCCGGAATAAAAATAAACAAGTTGGCTACCAATCTGTTTCCTAATCAAAAGATATATGGAATTATTGGTTTGCTCATACAGCATAGTAAAACAATAATCATAAAAAATTGCAAACAAAAATATAGTTATCATTATAGATAACTTATTATATTTTTTAAGCAAGAAAAAAATAATAGGAACACTTACATAAAACATTACCTCAACCTTCATAGTCCATAATGATCCATTTACGGCAGGCATAGGATTAGATTCAAAAACACCAGGAAGAGTAGGTTGAATAAAATTTAAAAAACTAAAATTAGATATTAAATATTTATAAGTTTCTTTTGATGTCACATAATCTTGTTTGCTTAAACTAGTAATAAAAAAGCCAAGCAAAACACAAGAAATAACTACTAAAAAATAGGGAGGTAATATTCTTCGAATTCTCTTTTCAATATAATCTTTTAAATCTTCTCTTTTAATGTAACTATAAAATACCAAGAAACCACTTATTATAAAAAAGGCTTTTACTCTTATTGGGCCAGTTATAATCCAAAATTGATCAACATCTGCTAATGTACAAAAATGTACTATAATAAGTGATACCGCAAAAAAATATCTCATAAAATCAAAACAGTTTCCTTTTTTAAGTAACTCTCTTGATTTTTCATTTAATAAGTTATTCATTTGATCATTAATATTTTAGTAGCGATACCTTGCTTACCATCCTTATCAGCAGCTAAAACAAAATATATTCCCGAAGGTACCCTTTTCCCCTCAGTATTGCGTCCATTCCATGTAAAGATTCCTCCATTTGAAGTACCCGAATGAATTAATTTTCCTGCTGTATTGGTTATTTTCACATCACTATCTTTCACTAACCCTGTTACAGTAATCACACCCGTATAATCCGGTCGTACCGGATTAGGATAAGCATAAGGAGCATCCGAAAAATTATCTTCAGCCTCAGTTGCATCACTTTGATAAATATTTAATCCTTTACTCGTACCGATATACACCTCTCCAGACGTAGGATCTATCACAATAGATTGGATTATATTAGATAACAACGGGCTATTTTCTGCTGTAAAATGCTGTACAGTTTCCATTCCATCCTCACTCAATAAATAGACACCATTTCCTCTCGTTCCTATCCACTTTCGATTCGCTCCATCTATACAAATTGTAATTATAGCGTCATTAGCCAAAAGATAATCAGCCAAATTAGTCCCATCATTTCTCGGAACCTTTATTTGTGTCACATAAAAATCAGGATCAAAAACCTTAGAAGGATTATTTATAACCAACGGTCCTTTATCAGTTCCTACCCAAATCACCCCATTTTTATCTTCAGCCAAGCAATAACAATATCCTATTTTTACAGAAGTTCCATCTTGATTTACAAAAGATTTTAAAAAGATACTACGATCATCCGATACATTATCAATCGTTCTATTATAATCAAGACAATAAAATCCAGGAAAATCATTGCTACCATTATTCCACATGGAATTTACCCAAAGCCACCCACGTTGATCAAATATTATATATTCAAATGTTTCTATTGCCTTGATATCCGGATTATTAAAATAAACCCATTTACCATCAGGTTTCAATACCTTTATTGTATTACTGGTACCATTATTGACCATCCATAAATTATTATCATCATCATATATGAGCCCATTCGTACTCACATAATTTGGATTCATGCCATTACTAATTTTTTCTATTCCTTCTAATCCTCCCTCTCCTATACTATGCAATTTAAAAAATTTATAATCTTTATATTCATACAAACCTTGCCGGGCGGAAGATGCAAAATGATGCCGAGAATCTGTAGGATCTTGTATGGCTGAAGTCAAATTTTTGTATTCTCTACCTGTAATATCCTTAATTCCCTCTTCTTGAACATTTATCCATTCACCATCTCTAAAGATCATAAATGTTCCGGGATTTACAACACCCGAATAATTTAAACTTCCTCCTACCGCCAATAAAGTATTATCCTGAAAGTTCATATGATGAAACAAATTCCTTTTAGGACTATTAGGAATAATATAAGAAGATGTCGATAAAAATTGATTAGAACTTTCATTGTATTTCAACCCAACAAGTCCCTTTTCTGAACAACTGGCCCAATATATGCCATTATTAAAAGAAAGATGCTTCATTCCAAGTCCATGATCTATATAATGACATTTATCTATTCCATCAAATAATGCAAGAGAAGTATCATTTCCTGCCAATAGTTTATCACCATACACATACATAAAACTATAAGCTCCTTCTTTTAATAAAGAATAATTATAATTATCCTCGTCAACCTTATTAATACGATATATACCCTTTGAGGGAATACTTCCTACCAATTCATTAGCATAAATCGATAAATAAGAGAATTCAGCATCTGAAACTTTATTCCAATTATTGACATCCAATAAGTTCTCCGTTAATAACCCTGTATACAATCCCTCAGAAGAAGCAGCGTATATTTTGGCATCATCAACCGCACATGAATTAATTTTTTTATTTAATATATAGGCATTACTGATCTCCTTCTTATTTACATTCAATATAACGATGCCAAAAGAGGTAGAAAGATATGCATATTCATCTTTTAAATATATATGATTAATATCCTTATCCAAAGATATATTCTTATTCATATAATCAGGTAAATTATATACATCCTTATCG
>NZ_HF991097.1:0-1763 GCF_000432295.1 Bacteroides sp. CAG:189 | reverse complement strand
ATCAAATAGCTAAAATATATCTTGTAAATTCATGCTTCTAGTATATATGATGAAATATTTAAAAAGATATAAGTATATTTAGGTCTTAAGTGTATTTATGAATATAGTGAGAATTTACCTGTTATTTTTTTGCTAATTTATATTTATTATGTTTGATAAGTTTTGAGCCATTCTGTCTAATGTGAAATTATTGTTGAAATATGAAATGCAGTTTAGGGACATTGTTCGATAAATGTTTGGGTCACTATATAACAATGATAATTTTTCTAAAAGCTCCTTTTTATCATTACCGATAATGAATCCATTGTAGTTATTTATTATATAGTCGGCGATGCTATCGGTACGAGTAATAATTATGGGTTTTCCTAACTGCATGGCTTGTAAGACAACTAATTGACCTGAAGATATATCAGGCTTTTCCAATGGAATGCAGACGCAATAGCTTCGTTTTAGTATGTTGAGCATTTGGTTTCCGTAACAATTGTGTATTATTTCAGTATGTTCATTTCCTTGAATATTATCTTCACAGGCTATTTTTAAGGTATATGCAGTATCTGATAAGGCCGTTGTTAAGAAAATGTAATTTCTATTGCTTCTTCCTGTAGAGAAAATGAAAGATGAGGAGTTGTCATTGTTTGGCTCATCTGCGATCTTCATAACATCAATACCCAAAGGAATAAATCGGACTATATCTTTGGGTAAACCAAATAAATCGGTGTAATACTTAACTTCGTTTTGGGAGTGACATATTATATTTTTGATATGTTTATTTGTGATAGAGTAATGTATGTATTTGTGGTAAATGTTGCCTAATATTCCCTCTTTTCTTTTGTATATAAAGGTCATTATAATGATTTTATTTTTTCTTTTAAGATGAAGTAATCTTAGCCAAAAAGCCATATTTATAGCATAAAATTGTTGCCATCCTACAATATAATTGTATCTTTTCCGGATAGGAATAATTAAAAGGGGAAAGGCGAAGTATAAAAAATAGCGCAATAGATTTCCGATTTTCGTGTGGTGAAATTTTGTATTGGACTTGCAGCACCTGACCTCCCATTTTGTATTGTCTTTGGATAGCTCTTTGCTGAAAGCCCAATCTTGAGGTACGTTAAAGTCCGCGAGTATTATATTTTTCATTATATCGAGAAGTTGATTGAATGGATTGTCGGATATTAATTTATATTGCATTTAAAAATACGTCATACATTTGTTGAGCGCACTTTTCCCATGTGAAAATTTGTAGCCGTTTTTGTCCTTTTGCCTTGAGGGCTTCTAATTGAGCATTGTCAAAATTGAGTATTTCCTTTATGGTATTACTTAATTCTTTTGAATTTTCTGATTTGAATATTAATGCCGCATCTCCTGCAACTTCGGGGAGCGATCCTGCATCGGAACAGATAACGGGAACGTTATAAGCCATTGCTTCTAATATAGGAAATCCGAATCCTTCAAAGCGTGAAGATATAATTGTTGCTAAACAATTAGCATATAAAGAAATGAGTTCATTATCGCTAACTCTTCCAAGGTATAGAATATTAGAATCGGCATATTGATCTTTTGATAAATCTTCTAATAGTAAATTGTGTCCTTCTCCTTGAGGACCTGCTAAGGCTAGTTTAAGATTAGGATTATATTTCCGAATTTCTCTAAATGACTTTAACAGTATATCCAATCCTTTCCCTATATAATCCGTACGTCCTGGGGTAAACAGATATGCACCCTTTTGTAATTCCCATTTTTTTAGTACAGAGTCGCTCTCT
>NZ_HF991096.1:5760-15339 GCF_000432295.1 Bacteroides sp. CAG:189 | reverse complement strand
AAAGAATTCGGGCCGTAGTTCTTTTATGTGTATTCAATAAATCTTTTGATTTTATTGATTAGAGGAAGATTGGGTTATTCCCGGCCAGTCGTCTGTGCGGAAAGGAGAGGCGGGAAGTCCCGCTTTATTGTATAAAGTACATTCCGGATTATTGGCCCAACCATAGCGTACAGCTATTGGGAAAGTGATTTTTGGGGAAGAGACAATGACCTTATCACCGATTATTTTTGCTTCGGCCGGGTAGAATATATGGTCTGCTCCGGCGATCGTAAATCCTTTTAATTCGCCTCCTTGAGCAATCAATGAACCGTTAGTGTGTTTGAAAAATATTTCTATTTCGTTGTTTCTTAACTGCATGTGACTATAAATAGGTCCGGAATAGTTAATATTTTTTCCATAGGTTTGGTTAAGGGCTATTAATGAAAGCCGACGTCCTACTTCCTGTTTGTTTTTGGGGTGAATGTCATTGGCATCACCTATGTCGATTGTAACAGCCATGCCTGTGTTTTCCAGGCTTAAAGTTCTGGTTTGAGCTTCACGTAATTCGGCCCAAGCCGATTCTTCCGGCTTTTCTGAACGTTGCATGAAGTTAGCCAATTGTACGAAATAGAAAGGAAAGTCTTTGTTCCATTTAGTACGCCAGTCACGAATCATTAAAGGAAACAAGTCGCGGTATTGGTAGGCACGGTCTGCATTGGCTTCTCCTTGATACCAAATAACGCCTTTCATTCCGAATGGGATAAGCGGATGTAACATTCCGTTGTATAGTACTGTCGGGTAGAACTGGCATGTCTGGAATGACAGAGGTTGTTGTGGTACTTCGTTTTTATTGAAAATACTGATTTGCTGTTGCCATTCTCCTGCCAAAGATATTCTTCCTTTACCGTTTGTGACATAAAGCATGGAGGGATCTCCCGGAATTCCACTGTTTCCTCCGGTATCTCCTAAGCGAATGGTTAATATGTTTTTTCCCTTTTTCAATAGATTACGTGGAATTGCATAGTGACGTGCAGTACCTATGCCATACGTACGACCTATTTCATGGCCATTGAAAAAGGTTATGTCATCGTCATCAATTTGGTTCAGTTCTACTTTCAAATCTTGCTTTAACCATTCATCCGGTAGGTCTATTTCGCGACGTAACCAGATGAATCCTTCAAAACCGGGATTGATTTGTTCTTCTATATATCCTGGAATTTGTATGGTCCCCCAGGAAGAAGTGTCGTAATCAACTTCCGCCCATAAGGGGTGTTCATTGTTGTATCCCGGGTCTTTTTGTCTGACTTGTGCTTCCCATTCGTTCATCATCCGATTGTATATGGCTATGGCTTCCGGCATATTGTCTTCTGCTTTTCGGGTAAGCGCTATTTGTTCGTGAAATTCCCACATGGTATCCAGTGTTTTACCGCTCGTCCAACTTTCGGCTGGAGTTCCTCCCCAGGTCACATCAATAACTCCTATTGGTACGTTTAATTTTTGATTTAATTCACGGGCAAAGAAATAGGCTACTGCCGAGAAATTTTCTACGGTTTGTGATGAACAGTTTTGCCATCCTCCCATTGTGCTTTCTCCTTTTGTAAGAGGGATAGGACTAATGGTCTTTTTCACTTGATATAAACGGATATCAGGATGATTGGCCTGATTGATTTCTTGTTGGAAATTCATTACTTTTCCCCATCCTTTAATAGGCATTTCCATATTGGATTGCCCGGAGCATATCCATACTTCTCCAATCATAACATTGGATAGCTTGATCTCTTTACCATCTGAAATGCTGATATCATAGGGACCTCCTGCATTTGGTGTTTGAATTTCGATTTTCCAATTTCCTTCGGAGTCGGTAGGGGCGATATAGGTTTTTCCATCCCATGAAGCGGTGAGCTTTACCTCTTTTCTTTTGCCTGCCTGCCCCCATATCGGGATCTGAGTTTGTTGCTGTAAGACCATGTTATCGGAAAATATTGCCGGTAATACGGGTTTTGCATTCATACTCCAACAAAAAGATGCCGCCAGAATGGCGAATACTGCTATTTTTTTTGTTATTTTCATGTTCTTATATAGAGATGTGGGTATTATTCTTTAATTAGTTTTAATGAATACGATTGTCCGGCTTTTGTATAGGCTTGTATCAGGTAAATGCCTTTATCCATGTCGTCTATGTTAAATACCTTGTTGGAGAATGTTTTTTCTGTTTTTCCGGATAGACTGAAGATTCTTACTTCATTTATCAGTTCCGAATTGGTACCCTCTATTGAACAATAACCTTTAGTTGGGTTTGGAGACAGATAAAGGTCGTTTACGGAGGCAGAGGGTGCAAGAAGCCCGGTGCCGCCATCGTCTTCATTTACGGGATACTCCAGGATTAATCCTGCATCGATGTATTGGCCACCCGAGAATTGAGTGCATTTTACAGCAATTAAATTTTCTCCGGCTTTTAAAGTTGCTTTGGCTTCCTTACTGACATCTACTGTTGTGTAATTACTGGTGTATCCGGTTGTACTGAAAGCCAATACTCCGTTGATATAAACTTCACAGTCGTCATCGTGATAAAGCGTCAGGCGTAGATTGTTACGGAGTTTCTCGTCTTTTTCTGCTACGTTGAATTTCTTTCTTAAATAGATATGGTTGCTTTTCCATTCTGTATTTACTGTGGATTTATTGTCATAAGTGGTGTTAGGTGCGCCTCCATCACCGAAACCACTAACTCCGGTATTCCACGAAGTATCATTGAAAGTTATAGTATTCCAATCCTCGGCTGGTGTGTTGTTAGTGTATTTCCATTGAACTTTTTTAGCTCTTAATGCTGTAGGGACCAGCTCGATGGCAGAAGACTTGATTGTGTGTGAAATCACTTTTTTGATTTCTTCTTTCTGTTGTTCATTTACTTTTACGACTTTCCGGTCATAGGTTATCAGGCCATTGACTTCTCCTTCCAAATCGGTGAGCTGTGTGTATACGGCACCTCCCAATCCATCGGCTTGCAAAGGCTTCAGCAAATCTGTATAGCTATTGAACAGATCTTTCAATTCTTCACCGCTATTTACCGATACATATACCATATCACTGTTTTTCCAGACATGGTCTTTTATAACATAAGTGATTCCACCATATTCTCCACATACAGATATCCGGTTGGAAGTAGGATTGGGAAGCATACCGGGGCGGGGATAACTGTGCATATCGGCTACTTGTCCTACGTTATCAAAAATCACCCAACCACTGGCAGAACTGACGATACGGGTATCATCTAAAGCTTTGATCCGGTTATAGGCATTGCGGGTATGGTTACTATTATCCGCATACTGTCCGAATCCTTCATTAAAGGCAATCCAGGTGACGATACACGGGTGATTTTTCAGGTTGCTGACAATGTGATCGCATTCACTCAGGAAATTCTTTTTTACCCATTCGTCATCACCCAATAAGTTTTGATCCGAACCGGCATTTACCATGTCTTGCCATACCAATAACCCCAGTCGGTCACAATGATAATACCAACGTGCCGGTTCTACTTTGATATGTTTGCGTGACATGTTAAAGCCTAATGCTTTGGTCTGTTCAATGTCGAAAATCAATGCATCATCGCTTGGCGCGGTATATAAACCATCGGGCCAGAAGCCTTGGTCCAGAGGACCGAATTGAAAAATCGGTTTGTTGTTGAGCATGAAACAGGCTTTTCCGTTTTCACTTCCCATTGATATTTTTCGCATACCGAAGTAGCTTTTTACTTTATCTACGGTTTGATTGTTGGAACGTAATTCTATTTCTACATCGTAAAGGAAAGGAGAATCGGGACTCCATAATTTAGGTTGTGCAATCGGCAATTCGATGGTTTGAAATACTTTGCCGATTTTCTCTGTGACTAAAGAACCTTTATCATAAATGCGTATGATGGCTTGACATGAAAGTGCATTGTTTCCGTTTATTTTTATTTTGACCAGACTATTGTCCACATCGGGAATAATACTTAATTCACTGATATGACTATTATTTACTCCCTCCATCCATACAGTCTGCCAGATTCCCGATGAAGGGGTATAGAAGATACCGCCATTCTGAATTTTTTGTTTTCCAACGGGTTGTCCTCCGGCATCAGTAGGATCCATGAACTGGACTTGTAATTCTTGCTCTCCTTCTTCTTTTAGAGCTGAGGTTATATCAAAGCTGAACGGGTCATATCCTCCTGTATGGGTGCCTACTTGTTTTCCGTTCACATAAACTTCACATTTCCAGTCCACTGCACCGAAATGGAGAAGAATGTTTTTACCTTTCATTTCGGAAGGAATGGTGAATGTCCGGTTGTATAGATAAGTTTTGTAAGGGCGTTCTTCATGGTCAGTTAGCATTAAGCCGGATAATGCTGATTCAATAGGAAATGGAACTAAAACTTTCTTGTCGAAAAGTTGGGCAGAACGGTATCTTCCCATGCCGATACTTTCTTTAAAATCCCAAATTCCATTCAAATTGAGCCAGTTATCACGTACCATTTGCGGGCGAGGGTATTCTCCTAATACATTTTCCGGATCGATAGTATCATACCACGGAGTTGTTATGGGCGATTTCTTTTTCCTCCATTGAGTCTGAGGCTTTTGGTTGATAGAAGCATTCTTACCGAACAGTTGCCATTGCAATAACTGGAAGTTGGAACTGCCATTTGTTTCTTGCATTCTTAGGCGGAAAGCTTGATATCCTTTTGTGCTGTTTACTTTGAACTTCATAGTTGCTAATCGGCAGGGAAACAGGAAATCGTGTCTTTCATCGATCGTTTCCCAAGTATACCCGTTGTATCCTTCTATATTCCAGGATTTTAGATCTCTGTCTATTGCATCTTCACAGGAAGTTAATGTGTAATATTGTAATGCTTGGGGCTGTGCGGGTTCGGTTATGACAAAGAAGGTATTGGCGGACTTTCCATAATATTTGGTAGATAATTTGCGGTCGAATAAGTTGAGAAAGCTATGTCCGTTTTCACCTTTCGGTGTTGCACTGGTGTGTTCTTCTACAGGAATTCCGGCCATCATGTCTTCAACGAATGCTTCTCCGGATTCAGTGAAGGGAATTCCGAACAGTTGTAGTTCGGCAACGCTGACACTTGGGTGTCCGGTTGCTTTCAAGCGATAATAACGTGCAGTCTCCGTAACGGCGTTCGAAGTGTTCCGGTCTATCTGAAAAATAGTAGAATATTCGTGCGATTTGGAAGAAGAGGGGATTACCATTTTCCAGTTTAGTGCATCTGCCGAATATTCCAATATCCATTTACCTACGTCTTCGGTACTCGTTTTTCCTGCGGATAATAGATATCCTGTTAATAAAACAGGCTGTTTACAATCGATTGTAATTGTTGCAGATGTTTTTTCGGGTACATTATATAAGGTATTGTAATTATTATCTGTTAGATTCTCGAGTGTTTCATTATCATCGGACGAACTTATTGTCGCATCATCTGTGAAATCGTAGGGATATACATTTTCATCGATGTACTTATCGGATTTGCTGATGATGAACCGCACCAAGTTTGGTCCGTAGTTTTTTAACGGAGTGATTTTGATGTTGTTTTTACCGGTATCAAAGTGCAGGTAGGTTGTTGCGGTATTGGCATCAGCCGGATTTCCCCACGAAGCGGTTGTTTGTGGAAATTGGACGATGACAGGGTCGTAGTTATTTACAGTTATTGACATTGGGCGGTTGGTGTCTCCTGTCAGGTATTTGATTTCAAATTTATAGGTTCCGGCCTTTTCTATTTCGATTTCTGTATATTCGAGTGAGGAACCGAATGTAATGTTTTCTACTATTTTTCCATTCTCATGTTCTGATATGGTAGGACCATTTCCTTTTAATTGAGCATTGGCTGCTTCTAATGTGATCGGTAGTTTGGTATTTACTGTTCCTGTATGTGGAATAAGTAATAATACGAATGTTAAAACGAGGGAATAAATTTGTATTTTCATGTGCATATAGGTATGATTAATAATATTACAAAAATAGCTAAAATAACGATGCCTATGACTGGTAGTGTGTTTTAAAAAGGGACATAATATGCCAAATGAGTATTTGATTCACTCATTTAGTTGTATGGTATTATGGTATGTACTATTTTTACAACAAAGTATCACGATTAACAAATAATTAAGATATCATGATTAAACAAAATCTATCAGTAACGTTGTTGGCCTTATGTATGAGCGCAACTATTTGGGGACAGGCTGATGAGAAGAAATGTATTTTTATTTCTACGTCTCATTTGGATACTCAGTGGAATTGGACAGCCCGGACCACTCTTGAAGAATATATTCCGAATACGATGACTCAGAATTTTCCTTTGTTTGAGAAATATCCGGACTTTCATTTTAATTTTGAGGCGGCTATCCATTATATGTGGATGAAAGAATATTATCCGGAGGAATACGAAAAAGTGAAGAAGTATATTACTGAAGGGCGTTGGCATATTAGTGGAGGAAGTATCAATGCAAGTGATGTAATGGTGCCTTCTGCCGAATCTGTTATCAGAAATTTCCTGTACGGACAATCTTATTATAAAAAAGAATTCGGGAGAAAAGGAGGAACTGACATTATGCTTCCTGACTGTTTTGGTTTTCCATACTCTCTACCTACTTTAGGAAAGCATTGTGGAATAACGGGATTTCATACACAGAAACTTTCTTGGGGATCGGCTTATGATTATAAATCATTGCCACCGTTTGGTATTTGGAAAGGCGTAGATGGTTCTGAAGTGTATGCTATCTTTAAAGGGGAGGCCTATGATGCACATAAACAATATAATAAAGATATGTCTAAGGATGAAGATATGAATCGACTTGCAGAGGAAAATTATCAGAAATATGGCTTGGCATCGGTATTTAGATATGTTGGTCCGATGGGGGATAGAGGAGGCGGATTGAAAGATACTGAAAGTGAAGAAGGTGAACGTACTCCTTATTGGTTACAGCAGAGTATAAATTCAGACGGACCGGTAAAAGTCGATTTATGGACTCCGGACGCTATCTTTCAATACTTAGATGAAAACCGTAATGAAAAGTATGTGGTTTGGGACAATGAATTACCAATGAAAACGCATGGTACTGGATGTTATACTTCTCAGACCATTATGAAATACTGGAATCGTAAAAACGAACTGCTGGCTGATGCTACTGAAAAAGCATCGGTTGCTGCTGCATGGGTGGGAGGCGCAGAATATCCGTCGGATATTCTGACTGAATCCTGGATACGTTTGTTGTGGCATCAGTTCCATGATGACTTGACCGGAACTTCTATCCCGAGTGCTTATACAATTTCTTACAATGACGAAGTGCTAGTGAATCAGACTTTAGCCAACACGCTTACTGGTACCATTGGGGCATTAGTGCGTCAGATGGATACACAAGTACAAGGCGTTCCTTTGGTAGTTTACAATCCTCTTTCTGTGCAACGGACCGATGTGGTTGAAGCATCGATTACTGTAGCTTCTGAGCCTTCCGAAATACGTATATTAGATGGGGCGGGTGAAGAAGTTTTGTCTCAAATAACGGGATATGATAGTACTACGGGCAAACTTTCTTTTATATTTAAGGCTACTGTAGCCTCATTGGGATATGCCACTTATGAGATACGCTTGAACGAGACCTCTGAATTATCTTCTTCATTGAAAATTACTGAAACTACTCTTGAAAATGATCGTTATCTTGTAACTCTTAATGCAAGGACAGGAGATGTTCGGCAGATTAAAGATAAAAAGCTGGACAAACTTTTGTTGAGAATGCCTATACAGATGCTTTTGTTTGATGATCGGTCGGATAGCTTTCCTGCATGGGAAATAGTTTATGAAACTTTAAATAATACGCCTTCCTATGTGGATGAAAATGTGAAAATTGAGATAGTAGAGAATGGTCCGTTGAGAGTTAGTTTAAAGATCTGTCGAACGAAAGCTGGATCTGAATTTGTACAATATATACGTTTGACAGATAGTGAAGTGAGTGATCGGATTGACTTTGTTAATGAAGTGAATTGGAAAAGTAGGGGGAAGTTGTTAAAGGTAGCTTTTCCATTGCAAAGTGCAAATTCAAAAGCAACTTACGATTTGTCTATAGGGGCTATTGAGCGTGGAAATAATAAAGAAAACTTATATGAAGTAGCTGGACATCAATGGGCCGATTTAACCGCTGTTGATGGCGAATATGGAGTTTCTATCTTAAATGATTGTAAATATGGATGGGATAAACCAAATGATAATACATTACGTTTGACTTTGATTCATACACCTGCTGTAGCGGGAAATTATTCGTATCAAAAAGATCAGGATTTGGGATTAAATAAGTTTACATATTCTTTTTATAGTCATGAAGGCAAATGGGATGAACGTACACAATGGGAGGCTTCCCGTCTTAATCAGCCTATATTAGCTTTCCAAGTACCTAAATATGCAGGTCTCTTGGGGAAGAGTTTTGGATTTGTCTCGTTAAATACCGATAAAGTAGCTATAAAAGCACTAAAGAAAGCAGAAGAATCGGATGAGATCATAGTACGTGTATATGAATTGACAGGAAATAATCAAGATAATGTAGAACTTACGTTTCCTAGTACAATTTTGTCGGCACGTGAGGTTAATGGTATTGAAGAAGAAGTCGGGAATGCTTCTTTTTCTAATAATAAATTGGCTTTTAATATTGGAAAATTCCAACCGAAAACTTTCGCTTTAAAATTGGCTTTACAAGAAACTGGAGTAACTCCTCCCTCATCTTGTATTGTGGATTTGAGTTATAATCGTGATGTAATGAGCTATGATAATAGTAGAAATGATATGTCAACTGGTATTGATTATGCTTATCCTGCAGAATTGCTTTCTGACAATTTGTTTTCGGGGGGTGTTGAGTTTAAGATTGGAAATCGTGAAGCTAAACAAAGAAATGCTTTTTTATGTAGAGATAGTAAAATCTCAATTGCTTTGCCGGCTATGCAAAATGCAAAGAAAATGTATGTGTTGGCTGCGAGTAGTAAGAAAGAAGGAACTATTGCTAAATTTACCGTAGGAGGGAAGTCTTATTCATTTCATGTTCCATATTGGGCTGAAACAATTGGAGCATGGGAAACCGAATATAACGAGGAAGGAGGATTTTGTAAGGAAAATGTGGCTTTTACAGCTACTCATCGGCATACTAAAAATGGGAAAAATGATCTTTATGGATTCATGCATATGTACAAGTATGCGATTCCGATAAATTATGATGCTACAGACTTGATGATAGCAACTAATACAGATTTATATATTTTTGCAATTACTCTTTCTGATAATGTGAATGATGATGTAATTCCGGTATCTGAGGTGACTTCTTTGCCGGTGTTTACTGATTTGTCAGAAGACAGATGTGGTGAGAAATTGGTTCCGCAGACAGTTCAAGCTTCTCATCAAAATGGTAGTAATGAGGGGGCGGATAAGGCTGTTGATGACGATTTAGATACGAAATGGTGTGTTACTGACAATTCTACTCCTTGGCTGGAATTTTCTTTTGCTAAAACGGTGGAAATCTGTCATTGGTTTGTTATGAATGCAGGAATTGAGAGTACTGATTATATAACCTCGGCATT
>NZ_HF991096.1:0-5722 GCF_000432295.1 Bacteroides sp. CAG:189 | reverse complement strand
CGGCATTCCGTTTACAAAAATACGAAAATGGCAATTGGATAGATATAGATGGAGTGGAAGGAAATACGATAAATAAGGTTCACCGATCAGTAACTCCTTTTAAAGCCGATCGTATTCGCTTACAGATCGATAAGGGTGAACAGAAAGGGTCTACTATACGTATTCTTGAGTTTGCTGTGTATGGTCGTGAAGTGGGTACAGTGGGCATTGAACATACAGTTTCTTTGAATAATAATTTCCATATTGAAGGTAACTATCCGAATCCTTTTTTTAGACAGACTGCGATACAATGTGTAGTGCCAGAAGGAATATCCGAGCTTGTATTGAATGTGTATGATTGCATTGGGAAAGTTATTGATAACCGTGTTTATCCGGTTTCCAAATCTGGGTTACAGGAATTCATCTGGGATAGTCACGATATTAACGAAGGAATTTATCTCTATACAATTTCTGCGATGAAAGATGGAAAAATGATATTTACAGATACAAAGAAGATGATTATTAGTAAATTCGTAGCTGAATAAAGTGAAATATTGTCATATAGATTGCAATGAATAAAATAGAAAGTTGAAGTTATAGTATAATGTTATGAGAAAAGTATTGATTACTATTCTATTGTTGAGTCTTTTTGTTGTAAAACAGGCATTTGCATCTTTTTCATTGCTCGACTTGGCAAGTCTTAATGGTCAGCTGTCTAATAATGCTATTTTGTGTATTCATCAGGATTTGTATGGCTTCATGTGGTTTGGTACTTATGACGGACTAAATTTGTATGATGGCAAGAAGGTAACTACATTCCGTTATGAAATTAATAATCCGAATTCCCTTTCTGGTAATACCATCCATAATATACAAAGTGCTGATGATGGTTATTTGTGGATATCGACTCAACGCGGACTTAATAAATTTTCTTTGAAAGAACGACAGGCTGTTGAAACTTATGTGCAATATAAACGGGTAGATCTGATTGCAGTTGATAAAAAAGGGAATAGTTGGATGATTAATAAAGATAATTATATCTTATTTTATGATTCATCAATAAAGAAAATGTGGGAGATACCTGCCGAGGGGATTCGGTTGAGTGAAATAAGGTCAATGTTTGCTGATAAATCGGGTAGAATCTGTCTTATATTGAAAGATGCCCGTTTGCAATATCTTACATTGACCTGTAAAGTTACGAGAAAAGATATCCCTTATGCCTTGTCTATATCGGAGGTAAATTTTCATAATGAAGAAATAATACAGGTCTTTTATGAGGATGAACAGGTCTATTTTATTGATAAATACCATAACCTGTTTGTCTATGACAGCTTTAAGCAAATGAAAATTTTGCTGCGGAACATATCTGATATGGTTAGTCAATATGGATTAGTTTCGTCTCTACGGCTTTTTCAGAATGAAGTCTATCTTGCTTTTATGCATAGTGGGTTGTTAAAGTTTGATGCGTCTACTCATGACAAGAAGCCGGAATTAATAAATATGACAGTGGGTATTTTCGGATTGATGAAAGATCGTTTTCAAGAGGCGATGTGGGTTGGTACCGATGGTTTGGGAGTGGAATTATATTGTAGTGAAAAGAATAATTTTGGTAATATATTGTTGAGTAATTTGCCGTTTGTTGCAAAACGCCCGGTCCGTGCCTTCTATACGGATGAAGAGAATACACTTTGGATTGGAACCAAAGGAGATGGAATTATTCGAATTAAAGATTATGCTTTATTTAAGAACAGCAAAATTCCTGTTGAGAATATACAGCACTTTGTCGATATGCACGAAAATCCAGTATATTCTTTCGTAAGAAGTCGTTTCAATAAAAATGATTTGTGGATCGGTACTGATGGAAATCTCTCTTATTATTCTTATAAAGAAAAAAAAATGTATCCAGTGAAGGATCATTCAAATCTGGTTCCGGCTGTTGCAAATGTTCATAGTTTCTGTGAAGTGAACGATTCTACGTTATGGTTGTCTTCCAGAGGGCTTTATAAAGTTACTATTGATAAAAGTAAACATCCTTATGAAATTAAAAGAAAAGAATGTTATCCTTTTCTGAGAGATAATGTTTGGGTTAATGATGAATTTTATTCAATGATTTATAATGGAGACTCTATTTTATTCTTAGGAAGTAGGGGGGGATATGGAGTGAACCGTTTTAATATTAACGATTCCACGAGTTCTTCTATTTTGATGAATATGGCAATTGGAGATGTTATTAGTTTGTACATTGACGAAGATTCTACGTTGTACGTGGGTACCAGTTCTGGATTGATACAAGTTTTGGGAGGTGAAGATAAAACGAAAGATAAAATAAAGCAGTTTACTCGTGAGGATGGTATCTTGAATGATATGATTCATGGAATTCTGGAAGATAATTTTGGTATTATTTGGCTCAGTACTAGTAAAGGATTGGTCAAATATAATCCTCAGAATGGTGCATTTTTTAATGTGAGGTCATTACACATTGGTGTTTCTGAATTTTCGGATGATGCTTATTGGAAATGTCCATTAACTGGACGCCTGTTTTTTGGTGGTGTAAACGGACTTGTATGGATCGAGCCGGAGATTGAACAAACAATTACTACCTATGAACCAGATTTATTATTTACAGAGTTAGATTGTTCTGGAGATAAGCAGACATTATATGAATATAATGAAAATACAGATAAGGTATTAAAGTTGAGATCTGATCAAAATACGTTTCAACTGACATTTGCAACTTTGGATTATATAAATGGTGATAATTATGATTATTTCTATTTACTTGATAATTATGATAATCAGTGGGTTTCATTGAAAAAGGAGAATAAGATTCGCTTTACTAATCTCCCTCCGGGTGATTACACTTTGAAAGTTAAATATAGAAATGATGTTGTTTCTGCTGATGATAAGGTGTATTCTCTTCGGGTTACCGTATTACCGCCTTGGTATCTTTCTCCATTGGCTTATTTGATTTACAGTTTTTTGTTTGTTGTATCTCTTGTTTTAGTCATTCTATATGTACGAAGAAAATTTGTACAAAAACAACAGGCACTGGCGCGAAGAATCAAAGAGGAACAAAAGGAAAAAATGTATGAGTCAAAATTGAATTTTTTTGCCAATGTAACTCATGAATTGTATACTCCTTTAACGTTGATAAATGGGGCGGTGGATCAAATACGAAAAGGAGAAATAAATCAGAATACGCGAAAATATCTGAGTGTTCTGCATAATAATGTACTTAGTTTGAATGAGTTGATACAAGAAATATTGGATGTAAGAAAAATTGAAGAGGCTGATATTAATCTTAGTGTCTTAAAGAATATTTGTTTATCTGAGATTTTTGATAAATTATTAACTTCTTTTTCTATATTGGCTGGTCAAAATAGTATTGAATTTATTACTTCTGTACCCGATAATTTATATTGGAACACAGATAGTAAAGGATTTAGAAAGATAATTTCTAATTTACTGTCTAATGCATTGAAATACACTCCGGTTGGTGGGTATGTTAAATTAACGGTCACTGTTGAAAATAATATTCTGAAAATTGTGGTTCGCAATTCAGGAAAAGGCATAGAACCCAGCAAACTGTCTTCTATTTTTGATCGGAATTGTATTTTGGAGGAGACCGATGTAAATGCTAATAATCAAATGACAGCCAGAAATGGGCTGGGATTATATATTTGTTACAGTATTGTGAAAATGCTGAAAGGAGAGATAACGGTAAATAGTGTGGTCAACGAGTATACAGAGTTTGTTATTACTTTGCCTAACCAGGTTCAAAATGAGATACCGAATACCAATGAACAGCCGATTGTGAAGGTATCAGTTAATTTGGTTGAGGAGGACAATACGGAGAAAGTATCAAAAATAGATATTAATAGTGTTGTGGAAGCTTCGGTTCCACATGTTTTAATTGTTGATGATAATAAAGATATTGTAGAATTAGTAGCAGATTTATTGTCTCCATATTGTCAAACATTGAAAGCCTTTAGTGTAAAAGAGGCTTTGGGGCTTTTGAAGAAGCAAACTCCATCTCTTGTAATTACAGATATAATGATGCCTGAAATTGACGGATTCTCTTTTATCCGGATGTTGCGTGAAGATAAATACTGTAAACGTCTTCCAATAATTGCTCTTTCTGCTAAAACAGATAATTTGGATCAGGTAAAAGGATATGAGTTGGGTGTTGATGCCTATATAACTAAACCTTTCTCATCCGATGTCTTGATTTCTGTAGTATGTCGTTTTCTGACCAATAAAGTGGAAATGAAAAATTATTATGATTCTGTAGATAGCTCTTTTGAATATATACATGGAAAACTTTTACATCAAAAAGATAAGAAGTTTATTGAAGATGTATTAGATATTATAAAGGAGAATATATCTAATTCGGAACTTGGTCCGGAATTAATTGCAAATCAGATGAAGACTTCGACTCGGAATTTATATCGTCAAATGAAAAAGATCATAGAAATTTCCCCTACAGAGCTGGTTAAAGATTATAAACTTTCTTATGCTGCGAAGTTACTTATTACTACAAATTTATCAGTGAAAGAGATTATTTATAAGATAGGTATTACTAACAAATCTTACTTTTATAACGAATTCTTTAAAAAATATCAACTTTCTCCGAAACAATATAAAGGGATGAAGGCAGAAAGTGAAGAATAATTTTTCATTGTATCTAATGTTGACAGTGTTGAGATTTTGGCTAATTTTCTTCAATAATTGAGTAGAAATTAAATTTATTAGTATATGCAGTTGTATGTCGAATATTTAGGTAGAGTTTTTCCATTTCTATTTGATAAAACATCCGGGTGTGATATGTACTGGATTTAGTGGTTCTTCTTCAACTAAATTAAAGAAGAACCGAATAAGTTTACACTTCTGTTTGTTAGTCCTATTGTAGTTGTCCTATTTGGAGGATATCCAAATATAGTACTAATTATTCTATTTATTCCAATGTTATAGAACTGATTTTTGTTATATTCTCATTTGTCAAGAAATATCCTCGGTCGGGGCCGTACGGCAAAGGGCGGGACCACCCGTCCCGATGAGCACAACCTGAGTCGGGGTACTTTCATACCTTCTCCTCCTTTATAATTTCCATTGGTGTGCGCATTTTCAAAGCTTGGTGTGGTTGGATATTATTATATGTGTGCACAGCCTGTTTAATGCGTTCTTCCACCTGATTAAAATCTCCTTCCCGTAGTCAAAGAGCCATCCGTTCTTAATAGTATTATTCACCCGTTCGGTCAATGCATTATGCAGAGGATCACCACACTGTGTCATGCTTATGTTTATATGTTGTGCTTTTAACGTATCAACATATTGGTTTGAACAGTATTGAACTTCAGGTCTGAATGATATAATCAACCCACTGATATTTATTCCGTTCTCTCTGTAAAATAGAAAAGCTGACTCCAAAGCTTTCATCGGGCCTTCCATTGTCAATGAAGGACAGAACGAATAACCTACTATTATACTTCCGCTTGTGCTTGCAACAAACTTAGGTGTCGTGTTTAGCAAATTAGGATATATATAATTCCCATAATAATTATGATTGGAGTTCCTCGTTTTGGGACGCACGCGTCTCTTCCGTTGGACCAGACCATTAGATCGGAATATCTCATAGCACTGGTCACGTCCTATCACCATTTTTTCCTTAAAGTAACGAACACAGCATGCATATAGCTCACACATACCCGCTTGGGGCATTAAAGTTCTTAATTCTTTGCAATAC
>NZ_HF991095.1:13646-59975 GCF_000432295.1 Bacteroides sp. CAG:189 | reverse complement strand
TTATTGGCACATTGAATAATTATTGATAATGAATCACCGTACTCCTTTGTATATCTTATGCGTGCTGTTGTTGACGGCATTTTTCTCATGCGTCGGCACAGCACCGACCAAAGAGGTGCGCTTTATCGATTCTTTAAACCGGCGGGCATATGCTTACCGTTATAAAAACCTTGATTCGTCTTATCTTCCGGCAGAACAGGCATACGGACAGGCACGCCTTTACCAACAGGGGAAAGCGGAGGCATGCAACAATTTAGGTTTTTGTGCTTTTATGCAAATGGACTTTGAACGTGCCGAAAAAACATATAAGGAGGTGTATGGCCTTACCAAAAACGAGCTGGAACTGCTCATTGCCGATATAGGTCTGATGAAAATCTATCAGCGCACAGGCATGAATAAAGAATATTATGACTACCGTAACAGCGCCGTCCGGCGAATGAAACGTATCCGTGAAGACAGCACCGTGTTCACCGACAAATATGAAATGCTGCGTGTGAATTTCGCTTTTACGGAGTTTTTCATCGTTTCCGCCGTCTATTACTATTATCTCCAACAACGCCCCGAAGCAATGGCTTCGCTCGATAAAATCCCTCAGGACGAATCCTTACGGGCAGATACCAGCCAATACCTGTATTTTCATTACATCAAAGGATCGGCTTCTCTGTGTGATGGAGATACGCCGGACGAACGTAAACTCGGTGAATTCGACGAGCTCTACACCACTTGGCGGTTGGCTTCCCGGAAAGGGTATCTCTATTTTGCCGGAAACGGTATGCAGGGATTGGCCGACCGGCTGACCCCAAAAGATAATTTCGAACTGTTTCTTTCCAGACGTCCGCACGCCCTGAAACAGTTGGGTATGCCCGTCGATTCCCTATTGCCGTTGAGATTGGCAGAGAAAGCGCTGGAAATATTCAGAGAATATGACGATCTGTATCAGATAGCCGGTGCATACGTCTCCATCGGAAAATATCTGAATGCCCACGGCCGCTATTCCGAAGCCCTCGATTCGCTGAGCAAAGCCCTGAAATGTGTCAATCAGCATCATCTTCTATATTACCACCACGCTACGGATACGCTGGACAAGTTGCAGCCTTTTGTAAAGGCAGATACGATTTTCACCGAGATGACGTGGATAGGGCAGGAACGGGTGAAGACCGTGCCCGAATGGATATCCCGTATCCGCGAACAACTCAGCGTCTCTTACGCCGGTTTGGGTATGAAGCCGGAATCCGATTATAACCGGAATATCTATCTGGATATCCTGAACGATACCCGTCAGGACAAAGAACTGGAAAGCCGCTACGCTTATCTGGAAGCGGAATCGAAGCAACTGAATATCGTACTTTTCTTTGTTGCGGTGGGATTGCTGTTGGTTGTCATTTTATTCTGGATCTTCAATAAGCGTTCTAAAGTAAGAAACCGTATCTATACGGAGCGGTTACAACAAACACTGACATTATGCCGGGATATAACGGCTTCCATCCCAATGAATCTTCCCCTTGTTCAGGAAGGGATCGACCGCCTGTTCGGGCCGAACAGGATAATTCTTGAAGTCAATGAAGAGGGCAAAGCAAGTTTCATCCCCAAACACCGGTTAAACCGCGACGAACAGGCCCTGATACATGTACTGACTCCCTATGTGGATTGGGCTATGGACAACGAACAGACCATCGCTTCGCTGAGCGACGAACGCAACCAATTGGAAAAGCAACGGTATGTCTACGAACAACACATTGCTGCCAACAAACGCCAGAACCTGATAAAAAAGGCATGCCTTGCCATTGTCAACGGCATCAATCCCTATATCGACCGCATACTCAACGAGGTACGCAAACTGACGGACAAAGGATTTATCAATGATCCGCTTATCAAAAAAGAAAAATACCAGTACATCGACGAACTGGTAACCACCATCAACGAATACAATGACATCCTCGCCTTGTGGATCAAAATGAAACAAGGTACACTGAGCCTGAACATCGAGACTTTCAGCCTGAACGAGCTTTTCGAACTCCTGTCAAAAGGCCGGAGGGCATTCGAAATGAAAAAACAGACACTCGATATAGAGCCGGCTCCAATTTTAGTGAAAGCCGACAAGGCCCTGACTCTTTTCATGATAAATACACTGGCCGAAAATGCCCGGAAATATACTCCCGAAGGAGGAGTCGTGCGAATCTATGCCCGTCAGACAGAGGAATACGTGGAAATATCGGTGGAAGATAACGGACGCGGCCTTTCGGCCGAAGACGTATCCTGCATCATCGGCGAGAAAGTATACGATTCGCGCGCCATCGGCATGAACGTCACGAAAACCGCCGAAGACGCGGAAGCCCTGCGGTTGAGCAAGGGGAGCGGCTTCGGACTGATGAATTGCAAAGGGATTATTGAGAAATACCGTAAAACAAACGACCTGTTCCGGGTGTGCATGTTCAACGTGGAAAGCGAACCGGGACATGGAAGCCGGTTTTATTTCCGGCTGCCATTGGGAATACGTAAGGCCATAGGTATACTATTGTGCATCCTACTGCCTGCTTGCCTGTTTTCTTCCTGCACCGGAGGGACAGTACAGGCTACCGGTCCGGTGACAGGCGATTCTATCGCAACGGTAACGGATCCGGATTATGAAACTCTGCTCAATGAAGCATCCGACTATGCCAATGCCGCCTATTTTGCCAACGTAGACGGGTATTATGAAGATGCGCTGGTATATGCCGATTCGGCCATCATGATATTGAACAGGCATTATGAAAAATATGCCCGCCATCCGCAGAAATATATGAAACTGGTCGGCGAAGAAATACCCGCCGAACTGACTTGGTGGAACGAAATGTTCGATTCGGACTTCCATGCCATCCTGGATGTGCGGAATGAAGCAGCCGTCGCTTTTCTGGCACTGAAACAGTTGAAAGGATACGACTATAACAATGCAGCTTTCACGGCACTCTACAAATTGCAGAGCGAAGACCAGTCATTGGAAGGATATTGCCGCGAACTGGAGCGTTCCACTACCAATAAGATTGTAGGAGTTATCCTCTGTATTCTGTTATTCGTTATCTCGCTGGCCGGTTACTATCTCATCTATATACGCAAGCGTTTGCTCAACAGGCTCAATCTGGAACAGATTCTCGAAATCAATAAAAAAGTATTTGCCTCTTCCCTGATCCGTGCGCAGGAATCCGCCGAAGCCTTGCAACGCGAAGAGGATACCTTGAAAGAAATCCCCCAACGGCTGGTCAATGAGGCTTTCGACTCCATCAACGAGTTGCTTACAATCGACCGGCTCAGCCTTGCCGTATACAATGAAACGACACACCGGCTCGAATTTGCCTCCAATCCCGGACTTGAAAGGATGCCGGAACTTATGCAGCAATGTTTCAACGGACAGCAATATCTGTCCGACGGGCTTTCACAAGCCATTCCGCTGGTGGTGGATGCCGGTGGAGAACATCAATGTGTAGGCGTACTCTATCTGGAACGCCGGGAAGGGACAACGCAGGAAACAGACCGTCTGCTGTTCGAGTTGGTGGCCCGCTATGTGGCCATCGTGGTGTTTAATGCAGTAGTCAAACTGGCAATAAAGTACCGTGACATCGAATCGGCACACGAAGAAGCGCAACGTGCCTCGTGGGAAGACAGCATGCTGCATGTGCAAAATATGGTGCTCGACAATTGCCTTTCGACGATCAAGCACGAAACGATATACTACCCCAACAAAATCAAACAGATCGTAGGACGCCTGAATACACAAAACCTTTCGGAAGAGGAAGAACGGGAAAATGTAGAAGCCATCAGCGAATTGATAGAATATTACAAAGGCATTTTTACCATACTGAGTTCGTGCGCTGCCCGGCAATTGGAAGAGGTAACCTTCCGCCGCAGCACGATTTCCGTAGCCGACCTGTGCGAATATGCCGTGAAATATTTCCGGAAAGCAAGCAAAGGGAAAACAAGCCGGATCGAATTTCTGACGGAGCCGATAGAAAAAAGAATCATCGGAGACATCAACCAGCTTCGTTTTCTTCTTGAAAATCTGATCGACGAAGCGCTCACCGTCCATGAAGACGGGATATTAAAATTGCATGCTGCAGAAGACGGGAATTACATCCGTTTCCTCTTTACCGATACGCGTCGCGAAAAGAGTGTGGACGAACTCAATAAGTTATTCTATCCCAATCTGGCCCGAATGACCTCCGGTGAGAAAGGGGAACTGAGGGGAACGGAATACCTGATATGCAAACAGATCATCCGGGACCATGATGAATTTGCCGGACGCCGCGGATGCCGTATCAATGCCGAACCGGCACAGGAAGGAGGCTTTACCGTTTACTTCACTCTACCGAAACGGTAATGACAACCGGTGTAAAGCCACATAACAATATATCTAATGAGTCATAACAATATATGTAACGAAACGATGGAAGATAAGAAATTTAAAGTAATTATCGTAGAAGATGTAAAACTCGAATTGAAAGGCACGGAGGAGATATTCCGCCACGAAATACCCAATGCGGAAGTAATCGGAACCGCCATGACCGAAGCCGAATTCTGGCCGTTGATAGAAGCCCGGCTACCGGATCTGGTACTGCTCGATCTCGGTTTGGGAGGCTCGACAACAATCGGAGTCGATATCTGCCGCAATATATTCAAACGATACAAAGGAGTTCGTGTACTTATCTTTACCGGCGAAATATTGAACGAAAAACTCTGGGTCGATGTGTTGGATGCCGGTGCCGACGGCATTATCCTCAAAACAGGTGAGCTATTGACCAAAACAGACGTGCAGGCCGTAATGGATGGCAAAAAGCTGGTGTTCAATTATCCCATACTGGAAAAGATTGTGGACCGCTTCAAAGCGTCTGTTGCCAACGATGCAAAGCGTCAGGAAGCAGTTATCAATTATGATATAGACGAATACGACGAACGTTTCCTGCGCCATCTGGCACTGGGATACACCAAAGAGATGATCGCCAACCTCAAAGGCATGCCTTTTGGAGTAAAATCACTCGAAAAACGACAGAACGACTTGGTAGGCCGGCTGTTTCCGAACGGCGAGCGGGTAGGGGTGAATGCCACCCGTCTGGTAGTGCGTGCGCTCGAACTTCGAATTCTCGATCTTGACAACCTCGAAGCCGATGAAGAGTAGCAAATGGCGCATGCCCCATCCGGCCACTATGTTTTTTGTGCTCACGATGGTGGTCGTACTTCTTTCATGGATATTCGAAATCTATGGATTGAGTGTGACGCTGCCACAGACAGGAGAAGAGATCCGTGTGCAGAGCCTGCTCAGTCCGGAAGGGATTCGCTGGCTGTTACGGCACATGGTCACCAACTTCACCGGTTTTGCCCCTTTGGGGATGGTGATTGTAGCCATGTTCGGAATCGGTGTGGCACAGCATTCCGGATTTATAAATGCATGCATTCGTCATGGAATTCGTGGCAAGCAGGATAAAGACAAGATTATTCTCTGGGTGATCCTCCTCGGATTGCTTTCGAATGTAGTGGGTGATGCCGGTTATATTATTTTGCTTCCCATTGCCGCCACCTTGTTTCATTCCGTCGGTTTGCATCCGGTAGCCGGAATCATAACGGCTTATGCCTCTGTAGCCTGTGGATACAGTGCCAATATCGTATTGAGCACCATGGATCCGCTACTTGCCCGGACTACGGAAGAAGCTGCCGTGGCCGGCGGGATAGAACACGGTGATACAGGGCCGTTGTGCAACTATTATTTTATGTTTGCTTCTACCTTTCTCATAACGGCCGTAGCCTATTGGGTGACCCGCCGGAAGCTGCTTCCGGCAATGGGCACTTATGAAGGTAGCACGCACTTCGACGGTTATAAGCCACTCTCCCGCAAAGAACGCCGTGCTTTGACGATGGCGGTGATCGTGGGGGTGATTTATGTGGCTATCGTACTGTGGTCCACCTTTTCTTCTTATGGCATTTTACGCGGAGTAAGCGGTAACTTGATGCGATCTCCTTTCATTATGGGTATTCTATTCCTCCTGTCATTGGGAGCCGGGTTGATGGGTACGGTTTACGGTTTCAGCTCCGGTCGTTATCGCACGGATGCCGATGTCATAGACGGACTGGCCCAGCCGATGAAATTGTTAGGCGTTTATTTCGTCATCGCCTTCTTTGCGGCACAAATGTTCGCCTGTTTCGAATATTCGCACTTAGACAAATGCCTCGCCATTATGGGGGCCAATCTGCTCTCTTCTGTCGAGTTTGGCAATTTGCCTACCCTTGTTCTGTTTATCCTGTTCAGTGCCATGATAAACCTCATCATGGTATCCGCCACCTCCAAATGGACATTTATGGCTTTCATCTTTGTTCCTATATTTGCCAAAATGGGGGTTACGCCCGATGTGGTGCAATGTGCTTTCCGCATCGGAGACAGTGCCACCAATGCCATTACTCCCTTTTTATTTTATATGCCCTTAGTGTTGACTTATATGCAGCAATACGATAAGCAATCCTCTTATCTCTCTCTTTTGAGGTATACATGGCGGTATTCTGTCTACATATTGATAAGCTGGACTTTGTTGTTTATTCTGTGGTATTTAACAGGCTTACCATTAGGTTTATAGCCTTTTCCCGGACAAATGGATACAAAAAAAGTATAGAAATGTTTTTGATATTTCACAAAAAGCATTACCTTTGCACCGCAATTAAGGATGGTTCCGTAGCTCAGCTGGATAGAGCAACGCCCTTCTAAGGCGTGGGTCAAGCGTTCGAATCGCTTCGGAATCACGAAATAAAACCGCAAACAGCTAATTATAAAGCTCTTGCGGTTTTCTTATTACATGAGTTGCACAACATTTGCACAACTCATGTATTAGGTTAGCATCAAAATTGTAGAAATGTTGGTGAACACCTATGAAATATATTGTTTCGTATCTCATTGGTTGTTATGCTCTCAATAATTACACACTATGTTACGCTGTTACGGTTACGATGGTGTTATAAGTATTGATATTCATTTTATTATGTCAAAATGGAGCGTAATATTTGTTTGTGTGGTATTGGACTTCTTAGAAAATACTAAGATGTTACGGTGTTAGGGTTACGGTATGTACAAAGTCATTTATTTACAGTACTTTATGTTGATTATTGCCGTAATATCGTTCATTATGGTATCGAAAGAGGGAGTCCCATTTCTGAAACTCCCTCTCTTTGCTTACAAGGCTATTTCACCTTTGATAAATAGTTTTCCGCTTGTTCCGCCGCTTCTTTCTCATCAAAGCCCAAGATGAGGTAATGATAGGTTAGGGTTGTCTTTACTCGCTCCAGCAGGAAAGCACGTCTTTCTACGCTTGTTTCCGGTTCGGATGCTTCCTATACCATGTGGTTACATCCTTGCCAAACGGCATCTGCAAGAATGGCGGTGTTCAGTTCCGTACCGTTCACCGTTACCGTGCCTGTCACTACATTGCCGTTCAAATCTCTAATCTCGCCTGTGTTCGGGTCGAATGTTCCTACTACTTTATCCATGATTTAATATTTAGTTCGCCCTCTTATAGCTTCGGGCATTGCTTTGTTATAACCAATCAAGCGACTTTCTTATTTCCTGTATCTTCTCAATCGTGGTTTTGCCCACGTTGCGATACTTCATAAGTTCACCGTCCGGAATTGTGCGCAACAGGCTTACATCTATAATCTCGTGTCCGTTCTCGTAGCGGATGATGTTCGCCTGTTTTAGCGCACTCTTTGCCATTGTCAAAACTCTATCTTCGTTCATATCGTTATTATTTGGTTGCCCTCTTGCAGCTTCGGGCGTTGCTTCATATTTTTGTGTAGTTGCTTTCCAAAGAAGTGACTCCTATAAAACAGCTTAGTGCTTTCATTAATTCACTGTCAAACTTGCTGAAAGCATCCCAAAATCCGGAAAACTCTTTATCTACGTCTGTACCATATTTTAGATATACTACGTTTGAGACAGTTTGATAAATGTCACTCAATCGGGCACGACATAATAGTAATGCTTTGGTTTCTTCGCTTATCTGAATGTTGGCTACGTTATTGGCGCAACTCTCATCTATCAATTTCTTTTCCATGACTGTATGTATTTACATTTTCTAATTTACTATTTGATATGCTTCCAATTTCTTGGTAGTAAATATTCACTATTATGTTTTTTGCAATCGGCTAAACTTTTTATAAAGTCTTTCATCGTCTCTTTATCGCATAAGATTATTTCCATCATAAAAGATATCCAGTTTGCGGCCAGCGGTATACATCATCACCAGCCCAATTATATTACTCAAACAATATTCGCTATTGGTTGCCAGTAGCAGGATAATACCTACTACCAGCAGAAAGATATAGAGTTTCATTTCTCTTTTGATAATGCGGTTATCAATTGGTTGTAGTTGGTCAATATGTCAATAACACCAATCAACAAATCTTTCTCCCTCTCTGTACTTGCGTGTACTTGGTACATTAACATGATAATAGACATCGCATCACAGATAAGTGCCTTATAAGGATCGGCGCCATTGTCCCTTAATTCTTGTATCAGGTGTTTGGCATCTTCATTCAGAAACATGGCTTTCAAGGTTTAGGTTATTACGTGGATTTACTTTTCTCACTTCGTCAAGGGCAATCTCAGTAATCGTATTGCCTATTGTATGCCCTATCTTACACATCATTTCGCAAATATCATCGCTCATCGCTTCATACTCTTTTTTATCATCAGCAATGGGAGTTTTTTCATCAACGCCAACACTTTCTATAATTTTTTCTACTTCTACTTTAAATTCGGCTGCTGCTCTCATAGCACTTGCCAACTGTTCGTTAATCTCTAATGGAAAATACATAGTTTATATTTTAGTGATGGGGTAGATTTAAACTACCCCACTGGGTTAATTATCCTACTTTGATTAAATTCGCTATTTTAAAGCTTCTGAAAGTTACTTTCTCATTATCGTAGTAAGTTATAAGGCTCTCGTTCTTTTTGCGCTCTGTGCCCTTTGTTTCGGGTATTAAGCCCTCTTTCAAAGTACCCCATGCGGTGCGAATTTCACCGTTCAGTTTTTGATAGCAGAACTTTACTATACCTTTCTTCAAAGCCTCTTTCAATTTGAGGACTTTCCAACTTTGTTTCATAGCTTCTGCCATTGAGAAACCGTACACTTTTACGAGCATCCAAGCCTGCTTCATTAACTCTCTCATTTGATTTTTGAAATTCGTTGCCATAATCTTATATGTTATTAGTATTTATACCCAAAATAATTTTCCCAAAGGTCAATCTCTACCTCAAAAGAAGCTACGCACTCAGCTTTGCTTTCTTCGTACATGGCGAATACTTCTGCTTCACTCATTATCAATACCTGTTGGTATTCTCTGCACATCTGGTTTAAATCTTCTTTCGTCATAAGGCTTATATCTTATTGTTTAACTTTGATAATGCAAAGATATAGTATTTACTTTAATAAACCACGAAATAAATAAAGAAAATACTTATATTTAACATCTATTATTAAAGTAAATACTATAACAAACAAACTATTCACTTATATTTGCACTACAAATATTAAAGGATATACTTATGAGGATAAAAGAAGTAATAAAAGAAAAAGGTTATACCCAAAAAGAGTTTGCCGAAAAGTTGGGTATGAGTACTGTGGGGCTTGCTCAGATTGTAGCTGGAAAACCATCATACACTACGTTGGAAAAGATTGCCGACGCTTTAGGTGTAGAAATATGGGAGTTGTTAGTATCAAAAGATGAAATTGTAGGTAAGAAAGACGGTCTTTCTCTCACTTGTCCGCATTGTGGAAAGAATATCAATATCAAAGTAGAATAGACTAAAGTAGAAATAGCATTATAAATTTGCTTTTTGCAATTTGCTTTTGTACGTTTGTGCATTACTAAACTTGAAAAAGTTATCATGCGAAAAATTATATTCTTGCTTTTAATAGCCTTTGGATTATCAGCTAAAGGGCAAATAATAACAGATACAGAATTTAAAAAGTATCAAGGAAAGGAACTTATTTTCAAAAAGAACAAAATAGATTACGTGCAATCAGCTTTAAAGTTGAAAGAATTGTATAGCCTTGATAAAAATAATGCCATAACAAGGTCTATTGTGATAGATTCGGTATCTAAATCCAAAAATGAAATTTATGTTGAAATAAATAATTGGTTTATTCATTCCTTTAATGATGGTAAGTCTGTAATACAGTTAAACGATAAAGATGCAGGATCAGTAATTGGGAAAGGGTATATTCCAGAAATTGCAAGAAATTTTATGGATGGGCAAATAGTAAATTCATGGATAATTATACGTGTTGACATAAAAGATAATAAGTTCCGAATAACAACTACTATACAAGAATATGAATTACCTATAGGCGATACGCTTTATAAATGGCAACCCAATGAATGTTATCCATTCAAAGAAGGTTCTTTCAAAAAAACGACTGCACAAGCTTTTGTTAATAGCCATATTTGGTCGCAAATCGTTATATTAAAGTTGAAAGATGCAATTCTAAAAGGTGTTACCAATGTCGATAATTGGTGAAATCTATAGGCTGAACAGATGAAATAATTATAAAGCCCGTCCCAATAATCACCGGAACGGGCTTTTCATTGTCTTAATTAAACGGTCACGCTTCACAGCGGTACACTATTTTTAGAAAGTAGCTGCGGAAAGTTCTTTAGATATACGTTCCACCGCTACCCTTATCTTATCGTATTGCTTTTGTCCGGCTGCTGTCACACCGGAAGTGTATTGCCTCATCAATGAAGCGTTGATACCTGCCAACTCCGCAACCTTAGTAACATTCAGAAATGAGAAATAGTTGAAAAAGGATTGCATGTCATACTTGTAGGTAAACTCCAGTTCCGGCACCTCCTTGCCTTCTTCTGCCTGCATCTCCTTTATTTCCTCATACGCTTCCATCATATCCTTTTTGGCGGCTTCTGCCGTGTTTCCATATCCAGCCAAACCAAAGCCGGGTAAATCTTCCTCGGCAAAGCATGAGTAATACCCATCGCTCGCCTTTTCCATGATAACAGTTACTTTCATATCCAGTTCTTTTAAAATAGGAGTACGGCACTATTACCGTACCCCATTGCCTCAACAAAAACAATCTTTCCACCATGAAGCGCAAAAGGTAGGGGGATTACTCCCCCAAAAGAACCTTTCTTGCTTTACGTTCCATTCCGGTAGGTACTTCTTGTTTGCCATGCCTTGACAAAGCGAACTTGTTTCCCGTCTTAGGACTGTACCAAATATCGTGGTTAGCCCCATGCCTAAGAACGTAACAACCTGCTGCGGTAAGTTCCGCAAAAAATTGATTGTACTTCATAATGTAAAAGACCGTTTATTTATTAAGACAGTGCAAATATAGCGTTTTTGCTATAAACCACCAAATAAAAACATAACTATTTTGCTATATTTAGAAAAGGGGCAAATGCTGCTCCATTGAAAAGCAGAACAGGCTACAGCATATCAAGAAGTATTTTCCGAAGTCATACGCGCGTACTCCAAAGTAATCCACTTCAGCTCGTTTTCAGCCGTTCCTTGTCTTTTTTTATAGCATCGGCAAATTCGGCATTTTCTAACCGTTTTTCCGCGCGTATGACCCGTAGAATAATCTTGAAACAACGCTTGTTTTTCGCTTGATTTCACGCATACGCATCATTACTTGCTATAACCCTACCAAATAAAAATATAACTATTTTGCTATATTCATAAAAGCCTTATATCCCAATTGATACAAGGTCTTTTATAACTAATTGATTTTCACCAATGGTCATTTTGACCTATGGCTATCTTAGACTCCGCTTCATATCGTCCGTATTGGCAAGTATTTTCGGGCTGTTCTTTGCCATTTTCCTGACGTCTTCACTGATTACCATCCTTTCGAGATTTCCACTCGCTTGCAAGTCCCTCATATCGTCCACTATCATTTTTAACTCGGAAACTTCCTTTGTTAAGGAATCCAGCTTTGCGTCAGGGAATACAATATTTACCGATTGGTGGCTATTGGATGCCACTTCTTTTGCTTGCCCTGCAATGTCCGGCAAATTAACGGTCGGGCTTGTTTCTCCTGTTATCAGTGGCATTTTTTCATTAATCATTGAAAGTAAATCTGTTTGCATGATGCTTTGATTCTTTATTTCCTCCCCGGCAATTTGTAAAGCTGTAAACCTCCCGTTCAGTTCTTCGCCTGTATCTTGCGACATGGTTTGGAAACCCTTTGATGTGGAAGATTGCGAAGAACCTTCCGGCTTAAATATGTCAAACCCCTGCTCTTTGGCTGTCTGCTGGTATTCTTCCAATAATCTATTGGCCAGTTCCTGTTGGTTTATCGCATCCCCTACAAGATTATTGAGAATCCCCGTCCACTTGTCGAACTTCTGTTCATCGGACAACCCGGT
This sequence comes from Bacteroides sp. CAG:189, assembly GCF_000432295.1. Lineage (NCBI taxonomy): Bacteria > Pseudomonadati > Bacteroidota > Bacteroidia > Bacteroidales > Bacteroidaceae > Bacteroides > Bacteroides sp. CAG:189. Next base: position 47,582 of record NZ_HF991095.1, on the reverse strand, counting down.
ATTCTGCATCACGTCCATCATCTTATTTTGCGCTTTCTCCAGCAAGGGGGCAAGGGTGGCAAAGTAAACCATCTGTTTCGCCAACTTCTCCAGCATATCAGAGACTGAATCCGTGAATGCTTGTGCCGCATCCGTATCATTGGAGAAAGCATCTACGAGCGCATCCGTCATTATACCGCCCAACTCACCGAAAATATCAGTAAAATAATCGTTGAGATGATTATAAGCTTCTTCCGCTTGTTGTGCTAAATCTATCATGTTCTGCAAGGCGGATTTACTTTCATCTGACATTTCACGGATGTTTATTATAGTTTCTGCCAAACTCTTATCAAACTTGCCATTGGCATCCACTAACTGAGGGTACACGTCAAGGATAGAAGAATAGATGTCTTTCCCTTTTCCCCAGCCGAACAGTCCGGTTTTCTTGTGTCCGGTTTTTATCTCAATGTTGGCAAGTCCGGCATACGCCTTTTTGAGTTCCGCTTGTGGGTTGGAAACACCGAAGAACTTTTTAAATAAAGCGTCTTTAGATTGGCTTTGCTTCTGATCTGTTGTTCCGGTCAATTCCTCTTTTAAGTCTGCTACGGTTTCTTTCATCACCTTAACGGCATTTGCCGCCTTTCCGTAGGCATCCGTTCCGAATATCGTAGTAGCTTTCTCGTATTCCAAATTCTGCTGCATCAAAAGAAGATTGTATTCTCTTTGTTGGGCTATGGTCTCGTTCATAATCGCCCTTAAAGCCGCTTTGTGCCGGGCGTTGGCTGCAAAAGCTTGGCCAATGAAATTTGCCGCTTCGCCAATCGCTGCGCCTATGCCACCGATAAGACCTCCTTTGGCAAATCCTTGTCCGATGTTGGAGACTGCACCCATCACCTGTTGTATTCCGTTTAGGGCATCCGCTACTTCGGTATTCCCCATTTGGTCGAACATATCGGCCAGTTCTCCGGCTGCATTCTCTGCCGCACCGCTTATTGTTCCTATCGCGCCGGATATTTCCTTGAAACCTTTAGCTCCTTGAAGCCCTGCGAATCCCTTTTTGAATGTGTCAAAGATACTTTCCCATTTATTGCCGCTTCCCTCACTGGAACTTCCCAACAATTTATCAAGAGCCTTTTTTAGCTTATCCAATTCAGCCGGACTTTTCTCTATAGCTTCAAGCTGATCTTTTGAAATGAAGGTGATACCTTTTGAGTCACCATTGCCGGAAAGGTATTCTTTGAGTTGTTTAGCCTGATCAATGAGGTTTTGAAGCGTACCGAAGGACATAGAAGAAACATCACCAAATAACAATTTAAAGAAACTATTATCCTTGGTGGCCGCTGCCGCCTGCGCATCATTGACTTGTTGAATGCCTTCTTTCATTTTGTCCTTGGCCACATTTATAGCACGGTCTATCTCTTCCGCATTGGCATCCGTGCGCTGTGCTTGCAAAGCCGCTATATCCTCATTCCCCTGCCGTTCTACCTCCGTTCTCTGTGCATCATAGTCTCGGTATTTGGCAAGCAGGTTATTAAGTAGTGTTTGGGTGTCCTTTTCCTGCTTTTGATAGGCTAAGGAGTATTCCTTGTCAAATCGTGCCCTATCTTCGGGTGATAAGGAAGTTATCGAAGTGGTAAACTGCAAGTTCTTCTTTTTGAAGTCCGGGTTTTCTTTCTCCCATTGCTTGCGCTCCTCATCCTGCAACTTTTGTAAAAGCTCCCGTTCTTCCTTTTGGATTTCATTATATCTCTTGTCATAATCCAGTCGTATTTGCGCAAGTTGCTTTTCCGAACCGTCTGCCATCAGGTCTATTTGCTTTTGCCTGATACTGATTTCGGATTTAGTAATAATATCTTTGATTTCCTGAGAGGCTTTTTCTATCTCTTTGGATTGCGCATAGGAATCAATATAGTTAGAGGTGGCAATCTTATCCTTTTCGCCTGTAATCGCTTTTAACTTGGCTTGTTCCGCCTTTATTTCAGCCTCTATTCGCTTATAATCCTTTGGGTTAGTGACTTTCTTCAAGGATTGCTGTTTAAGGCTTATGACAGCTTCTATAGCTTCAATAGAGCCATCTATCATTGTTTTAGTGGTCTTTGCTCCCATAGATTCCAAAATCTTCCGTTCCTCCTCGGAGAATTGGGCATATTTCATCACGAGTTCAGTACCGGACTTTATGAAATCATCTGCCTGTTCCTGTGCTTTCTTTTTTTCCGGGTTGTCATAGCTTCTTGTTTCCCATCTACCATGAAATAATGTTCCTGTATAATGCTTGTATGTTTTCTTATCCGGCATGGCATCCGCTTCCATCATCTTTTGTACAGCTTTCTTGTATTCTTCCGCTGCAAGTTCCATCGTGGCCGCAGCTTTGGCTCGTTGCAAAAGTCCCATGATGAAAGTGTCTTTGTCTGTATTGAAAAGCCTTTCCGCTTCTGCTGCATCGTTTACAGAAACGCCCATGCTGTCAATGGCATTCTTGTTTTCTAAGATGAATTTCTTCTGTGCATCAATATCACCGCCTAATCGCTTCCATCCTTGCGATAAGCGTTCCAGCGTGGATATGACAGTACCGGAAGTTTCACCTACTTTCTTCTGATAATCTTCCAGTGATTGATAAGTTTCTGACAATGCTTTCTTGGCAGTAAATAAAGAGCCTACCCAGGATATGATTTCTTTTCCATAAAGAGAAAGTACCGTCACTCCGGCAACTAAAGCTGTCTGCCACGAAAACAAGGAAGAAACAAGCTGTTTCCATACCGGAGTAGCGTTCTTTCCTTCCGCTATGAGGTTTTTATATTCAGTTCTTGCACGTTTCAGTTCATCGGCCAGCATGGGTAAGTTGTTGCTTATCGCTAAAAAGAAAGTATTCGCACCAACAGCCAAAGATGGCAGTTCCCTTGCCACCTGCTGCACCTGCATACTTAGGCCATTCCAGCCGGAAGCATAGTTGCCAACATTCCTTTGGAATCTCATAGAGGCCTGCTCCGCTTCGGAAAGTTCCTTTGTGACAGCCTGAATACTTGCTATCAGTTCTTTGCCGTAAGCCCCGTTACGCTGGCTTCTCCCCAAAGAATCGTACAAGGCGTTAAGATTGCTCAGTTGTGCTCTTAGAGCCTTTATAGAGCCTTCCTGCAAGTCCTGTACCTTTTTCGTGTTTACATACTCCTTTTGCAAGGCTCTCAACCCGTCAAGTTCTATCTTTCTTTGGGCATTGATGGTTGCAATCTCGTTCGCCTTTCCCTGCCCGGTGGAAGATTTCCTTTGAGCCTCGGACATGGCTAACCACTCTTTCGTTAATTTCTTCGACTGTTTTTCAAGTTCTGCCAAAGAATCGGCTTCCGCTTTGAAGTTGTCCGTAGCTTTCCCGGTTTCCTCCGTTTGTTTTTTGGTCTGCGTGATAAGGTCGTCAGCTTTTGCTGCTTCTTTTGCCATCAACTGCACTTTGGAAAGAATGGATTCCAATTTGGAATATTCTTCTTTCAACTTTTCAAGCCGATTTTGTAATACTTTTATCTGTGGGGAATCAGAGGGCATCTTTTCTATCTCCTTCCTCAATTTCCCTATCTCTTTGCGGGTCTGTACAAGTTTCTGCACGTCCGCTTCAAATGTAAATTTTAATCCTGCCATAACAATCAATTACCTAATTTCGTTTCTAATTCCCTACCAGCGTGTTGAGCGGCACCACTCAAAACATCAAACCCCTTAGATTCCACGAATGAAGCATAAGGCATTCCATCAGCCAATATCAACCCGTTCTGTGGCTTTTCTCCATTGTTGATGAAATCCTCAGTTTCTTTTCTGGCTTCCGCATGATTTCCGTCTGCCGGAACTTCCATCTTTATAATTTCCCCATCTTTAACCACCGCATAACCCGGAGCGTTCCGAAGGTTATGCGTATGGTTTTTATATTCTCCGTTTTCTTTGGCGAACCGCACCGCATCGAGTCCGACATCGGCAACGGTATCCCAAAGTTCGTCCTCCCATTTATCCACCTCGTCAAAACCGGATAAGTCTTTATCTATCTTCATTTGGGTTTGGCGGTTAAGATAGAAAGATTTTCGGACATTGTTTGCAATTTCTTCAAAGAGGAAAAAATGTCTCCATAGAGTGTTACCAATACTTCTATGAGTTCTTCCTTACTGCCTTTGGTAAACGAAAGTTTCTCTCCACAAAGAGCGGACAATCCTTTTGAAAGCGTACATTCACCTTTCTTGCTGAACGCATCTTCAAGGTTATTACTTGCCAATTCTCCAAGTATTTCATTGGCTTTGATAATGTTATTCACGCTTGGCGACTGCATCTCATAGACACGTCCACCGATAATAAATGTTCTAAGCATATTCTTAAATATTATTCAATATTACTATCTTTATCTGTTTCCCAATATTTACGCCATAGAGCCGCTTTTTCTTCGTTTACACCGTCTTTTTCATACTTGGCTATAACTTCCCTCTCCGGTCGGAGTTCTGCCATTGCATCGCCCCAAATCATATTAGGATGTTCCTTGCCATCAACCGGAAATGTCTTACGAGCTTCGAGTATCACTATCTCGCCATCCTCAACGGTGTACTGTATGAAGTAAGACGGCTTAACGCCCTTGATATGGGCTAATAACTCTTTAACCTTATCTTTCATACTCATGCCTCCCGTATTTTCTCACGTATTCAGCAAACGAGGAATCCGTATCACGTTTTCCTGTTTCCTTATAGTAAGCATCTACATATTGTGTGCATATCTGCAACCATTTCTCAAATGCAGGCTCACCCGGTTGGCCGTTCTGCGCATCTATCCACAATTCTATAGGAATGTCCGGGTAATCTACTTGTCCCTTGATTGCGCCTAATATGGTATCAATCTTTTGTTGTCTCTCTTCTTCTGTCATTGGTTAGCCTTTTAATTCGTTCTACAATCTCGTTTACTACTTCATCCGGTGCAGCGTCCAGCAATTCAGTTAGCTTTTGATATTCAGCCTCCAATAGTTCTTCCGGGCTTACAGATTGCATCTTTGGCGTGACGTACTGCAAAAGGTTTGATATAACCCGAACACGTTCACCCGGTTCTAAATCATCTAAATCGTCCTCGAACTTTTGGCGGTTGTCGTCAATAACTTTTTGAATCCACTCTTTTACCGTACCCGAAATTCTGTTGGGCGTTCCTTTGGTTCTACCGCCCAGCCTCCCTTTTCCGTCACCTTTCTTTCTACCCATATTTTACTACTTTAGTTGAATTTAGAAAACCGGGTAGATCATCCGAAGCAGACCTACCCGGAATTGTGTTATACAATCTTGGCTAATATTGGTATCAGTTCTTTGATTGAATAGTTGGCCACACATGCACTCAACGTTCCACCATCTTCATGTTGAAAATCTGTATCCGGATCTATTCCATCAATACAGATAATAGCCTCTTCGGTAAGTGTATGGTCTGGATTTTGTGCATGATGAACTGTTATTTCCAAACTGCTGTTAAAGGTATCAAGGGTAATCCCTCCTTCCGGGACTGGCCCACTTGCCATTTTCAAAAGTTGAATGGCGAAATCAATAGTATCCTCCTTAGTCATGTCAATTGATAACACCTCGTTGTTTTCTACTCGGATACTCCCATGTTCGGAGAGCATAAGACACACGTGTTCGTCTACCGTACCTTGAATACTACTTTTGTCTACATAACCTACTTCAATTTGATGTTTCCCTGTTCCAAATACTGTTTTTTGTTTCATAATTCTGTTCTTTTAAAAATTAATATTGTTTTTACTCTAAAATATCGCTGTACTCTTATCTTGTTTGAGATTTTAGCCACTTTCTCCACAAAGACGAGCATCTATTACCTCGCATGAAAAAGTGGCTTAAATCTATTCTTTCCACACTTCACATATAAAACCTAACTCTCTTAACTCATTCATCCGGTATTCTTGTAATGGTCGAGGCTTTTCACCCGGCCGCTTGACTTCCACGAAGAAGGCTTTACCATCCTTCAGTACCAATAAATCAGGAATCCCGTTTTTATTCGTGAGAATCAGCTTTACTACGTAATAGCCTTGCGCCTCCAGTCGCTTTATGATACGAGCTTGTATTTTACTTTCCAGTTCTGCCATGACTATCTCGCTTTCTTATTGAACCATGAAAGGGTAAAGTCCTGCTTTCCGTGTACCGCATCCAATATCTTGCTTTCAATACCACAGTCAGAGCAAAGGAAGTAAACCTCTGCCGGTGCAGTACGTTCTTTCGATACAAGCCTGTTTCGTCCCTGCTCGTATGACAGGAAACTGAACTCCAGATTGAAGAATATCAAAGCATCGGCTGTATCAAGTCGAACTCCTTCACGTGCCCGGCGAACCTGTGAGATAAAAACCTTATCCGTTGATAATTGAAACACTTCCGGGCTATCCGTCCAGTTCTGGAAAACAGACTGCAATAACTCCGCTTCCGATTGGTACACATAGAAAAGTGCAACCTTTTTCCCTGCGAACTGCTTACAGACAAATTCAGCTTTGCTTTTGTCAAACGTCAAATGAAGCCCGTTTTCAGCAATTACCGTACCGGATGATAACTGATGTAGTTTGGTGAGTAACTTAGCCGGAGTGTCGCCTAAAATGGCATTTCCATCTATTTCTACCATCAAGTTGTCTCGCAAAGAAGAAATATACTTCCCGGTACATTCATTCATTGGTACTGATAACATATGCTCGTTTATGTTCACCTCAAATCCGGCTTGTTCCTGTGAGTAGCCGATGAACAAGTCTTTTGTGTCCCGGTCTATCTTCGCTTTGTCCGCATGGCTGTAGTCGTTGATGAAATAACCGTTCACTTTCTTCTGCTTCACGTTCACATAGACCTTTGCCCACTTGTAGAAAGTCTTGTACTCTTTCCACGGAGAGGATGAACATACCCAGAATTGGTGATATAATTGGCTGTAACTTTCTGGTGATGGTGTGCCGGACAAATACAAGACGGGCAACCCTTCGCAAATGGATTTTATTTCCTGAGTTCGTTTGCTTGGTTTGGGGTATGCACCCAGCGAGTGAGCCTCATCAATAATCACAAGGTCGTACTTTCCTTTTGCTTTATGGCAACTTTCATAGTTGACAACATCCAACTTGAAAGACGGTTTCAATGCTTCATAATCAGTTTTAATACTTGGTATAGCCTTTAACTTGGTGATGAATAATACACTCTCAGCATCGAAGTTATCAGCGGTAGACAATGCCGTGATAGTCTTTCCCGTCCGGCATTCCATTGACAGGTAACAGCAGCCGAATGCCACCAGTTTATAGGCGGCTTGTGTGGCTATATTGTTTTGATATTCTCTTAATTTCATACGTTTACGTGAATTTGGTTAATAACTCCTATTTCAGTTGCATAAGCGAGAACTTCGCCTACTGTCATTCCTCTTTTTGCGTGACGTTCTCTAAGAAGTACATCGGCGACATCCCAGTTGTCCGGTAAACCTTCACACGCCCGACTTACGGTTACATCTATGCCATTACTTCGTAAGATTACTGCTTTTTCTTCCCATTTTGCCAACATCCCGGCATCAGGGTATAAGACTACTCTTTTACCGGATAACGGTTGATTAACGCTTGTTTCTGTCCATTTACACCCATTACATCCACCTGTTGCTATCCAAGTTATTTCAGGCATCAAAACAAAGCATATAAGGGCTGATTTTTCACTTTCGACAATTCCCACACGAGAAGCCTTTTTAACCAAATGGCAACCAAAGAAAGTTTGCTGCAGGTTGGCTTCATAGTTTCCAAGAAGCGTTTTTCCGGCAAACCAAATCTTATCCATCGGTCGGGTATCGGAAATGTACTTTTGAGCCTTGTCGCTCCATAACTCCGCTTGATCCTGTTTCTTCATTCGTTTTCCGGTGAAAGGATTATACGCCATTACTTTCAATTGACACAGCCGGCCTTTATCATCAATCTGGGGAAAGGTAGTTGCTAACCCATCGTTATTTCTCCAGTGCCGGGATGTTCCTACACGATAAGCATCAAAGACACGGTTTGCCTCAGCATTACCGAACTCTTTAGCCATGAACCGGAATAGATTGTTCTTGGCCCGGTGAGTATCAGTTGCCAATAATGAGGATGGCAAGTAAGATACAGGAATCACTTTTATAGGTTCTGGTTGTTTCCAAGTTGCGAAGTCGGCCCGGTCATTCTCCGGGTGTGTCTTGAAATATTCCGAAGGTGTCAGGTGATAGCCACAACGTTCACGATTGCAACGTCCGCACGATTCATCAATAGGAACATTTCTTTCATCAACATAAAGAGTGAACTCTTTCTTGTGTCCACATTGAGGGCATGTGTGCCGGGTACTCATTCCGGCGTATCTTTGAAGATGATATTTAGATTCGTTCATATATCAAAAAGTTAGTGTAAATCACCCATTTTTTCAGTAAGTATAAAATACACTATAAAACAGGTGTATATTTGGTGTAAATTCAGTGGATATACGGTGTATTTGGTGTAAGTGTATGGGGCTATATATATAGATAGCCCCGTACACCTCCGTATATTACACTACCTAAAAAGGTAACTCCGAAGGTCTATTATCTGTCGTTGGGAGGTGATACATGCCTACCTCATTTTTGATAATCAGATTCTTTTCAGTAGCGGCAGACACCCTCTTTTTGGCAGCATCAATTTTGATATTAGCTATCTCCATTATCTTGCCGCACAAATCCGTATAGGAAATCGTATTGGGGAGTTTAGGCATAGCATCGGTGATAACCTGCTTTAACTTATCCGTCTTGGATTGTTTGCCAACATATTCGGTTGCTATCGGCAACCCTTCCGCAATAGCAAAAGCAAATTCAGGTGGTCGCATATCCCTTGTTTTCGCCCATTTACATACGGTTACATCTCCGTCTGCCTCTGCAAAGATTGCCGTTTCACACTTTCGTAGAGCTTCCGCCCCGAGATGTCCCCGGGCTTTCTCACTACCAACATTAGCGTGAATGACGGTCAGAATATGGCAATCGTATTCTTTGGTTAGTGCCATCAAATCATTAATCACCGATGTGGATTGTTCGGAACTGTTCGGGTCGGCTATAAGGTCACTCACTCCATCGAGAACTACAAAATCGGGATGATATACTTTCATGCACGCATCAAAAATCTTATGTCTCATTGGCGGTTGAAATTCCCTTAACATGTGAATGATAATATTCTCCGAGTTGATGTTGGTCGCAAGCCCGGCAATGCGGTGTAGTCTCCTGCCAATCTTAGCAACGTGTCCCGCCGCTTGTTCTGTATCAATCCAAAGTAGTTTTCCGCTCCCGTTGGGATTATCCAACCCCATACAACCATCTTCATTTAAAAATGAACCGGCAATACCCGAACAAAGAAAACTCTTTCTTGCACCCGGTAGACCAATAACAAACGAAAAGTTTCCTCGTGTACATACGGGCAAATCTCCTTTTGATACAAGCATTTGAGGGTCAGGGATATTCTGTGATAAGTCCAAACGGCTATTTTTGATTGCAGCCATGATATCGGATGGAATTTCACTAACAGGTTTTTCAAATTCGCTCACAATCTGTTTTATAGCCTCACTCATTATAACCTCCTTTCCCAGCCAACCAATAAAGCTTACAGCCATTAGGTAAACGGTAATCTACTATGTTCCAACCTTCATTATTACGAAGAACGGAGATAAGCTTTCGGGCATCATTTGTCCCTGCCAAAGAATTGAGTTCCTTAGCGGTAAACTTGCCACCGGATAAAAATAACTTTCTGACTGATTGGATAAGTCGTGCGGAATCAGTACCTTTGTCTCTATAATCGTGCCCAAGATATTTGGAGTTGTTCTGTTGATTTTTCATAGGGCAACTCCTTTCTTATTTGCTGAGTATAATGTCAATATCAGACTGTTTGTACAGTCGTTTACCTCCGACCTCTACGGGTGTCAGATAGCCGGTTTTACTCCATCTCCATAAGGTCGAGCGGCCAACATGTAACTGCTTACTTGCTTCATCTGGAGTGATATAGGTTTCTTTTTTCTTGGCAAGAATAGTGTTTTCTAATTCTTCTTTAGTAGTACGAATTAGATGATTCGCAAATTGCAATAGGTCATTTGCACCAATCGTTATTGATACATTTGTACCACTTTGAATGATTTCGTTTAAACTCATAATTTTGCTTTTGAAATTCGTCTTTCCCCGATAGGTAGCTACTGCTATCGGTTGTTTGACGTAAGCAAAATTATGACGTATGTGTTTTGTGTGCAACGTATTGCAACGATGTTTTGCGTGCCCAAATCTGCGAATATATTTGTACTTTTGCGGTACTTGTACAAATATATTCGCACAAGTAGACACGCATTCATGTGTTAAAGTTCTCTAATATGGCTTTTAACCTGCAATAATCTGAACTATTTTCCAATCGTTTTATATCCGATTGGGCTAAATTTATGGGAGTATAACGCTTATTTACGAACATCAATGGAACTAATATTTTAGCGTAAAACCACATCATTTCGCTTGAAAATAGATATTGTATGAAATATCTTAATAGCTGTCCGTTCTTCTTCCACATTATTGGTTTATATGGCACATCTTCTTTATACAGAGGTATACCGAATAGAACTCTAAAATATGCTAAGTTAGTATCATTGGCAACAAAACCATACCTCTTTAATTCATTCAATAAAGCTGCTGTTTTATCGTTGTTTGATAGTCTTGCAAAACTGAACGTAGTCCCTGATGTTATTAAATTGAAATATGATTGTATATCATGCAATGGTTTTTCTCTTTCTCTTTGTAATAAATCCCTATAATAAAACAAATCTACCTCTATATCATTCATATTTACAAGTTCTTTTTTATAATATTTTATTTCTCTATTTTGAGTTCTGAATCAACTCTATATTCTTCACAGCTCTATTTTGAGTTCTGAATCAACTCTATATTCTTCACATCCAAAAGCTGCACACATGAGTATAAAGCGTTCTTTAATACCCATATTGGTGTACCTTTCTACTGCACCGCTATTTTTAGCATGAAGCCCAGCAGCATATTTATTAACTTGCACCTTGTTCATCAAATCAACATGAGTTTTGCGAGCGAGTTTGCTGCTTGCGACTTCATAGATAGATTTATATTCGTTAGTTCCCAATGCCGTACTGAACATTGCTACTTTCCGGCTTATCTCACAGTATTCAAGTAGCTTTTTTATCTGATAATTGTACCCAGTCTCACCATTACCATCAGGGTAATAGGGTAGCAAAGCACTGTCTGACAGTTCACCTTTATATTTCATAATAATATCATAAGCAATGCGAATAATAGGAGTTTTTATCTCAGTACGTATAAGTCCATCCTTGTGTGTTTTTTGAGGTAAGTAATGAATGTAAGGTATTCCTTCTTCAATGCCAATATTATCAAAAGTAAACCGTCTAAAGTCTCCAACACGACATCCGAAACAGCATTGCACTATAAATAAGTCTTTTACTCGTTGCAATGATTCCGGACAATCTTTAGTCAAGACTGCATTAAATTCTGCTTTAGTCAGGAAAATCGGTTCATCGTATTGCTGCTTCATTATGGCCTCTTTCTCCTTTCCAATTTTGCGAAATGGAGACACAGGGATAATATCATTACTCTCAAGCTCTACCATGAATGCTTGAAGTAATAGGAGTTTTTCAGCTATTGTATTTTGACTTCTCTTTTTTGATGGTCTATTTCTGCTGTTCATGTCCACATATAACCCCGGATATTTATCCACTAATTTATATTCAGTGCGCAGGAACTCACGAAATTTAAGAATAGTATCTTTATTAAAATCTTCCACTGAACAACCATCAATGCCATTAATGATAAAGAATCGTGTTAGTTCCCGGATAATTACATCATAGTGCTTCTTTCTGCCAGCACCTATAACGCCAGTATCTAACCAACCATTAACATAACGCTGGAACATTTCGCATAGTGATTCTTTTTCGTGCGTGATATTATACTTTTCTGGATGGAGATGTTTATCAATTAGTTCCTCTAACTTCTCACTTGTTAATTCTTTATTTCCCCCATATAGTGACAGGACAAGATTCTTTCTTTCATTGATGGAAGCATTGAATTGAGTTCTTTCCTCTAATTTAATGACACTTTTTGCTTTGTATTGTTCGTTCTTTGCGTCCCAAATATTTGGTAATACCATTATTTCGGATTTATGGAACAATTGTACATTGCGCCCATCGGACAAACGGAATCTTACGTTTACTTCTTTGTCTTTTTTTCAGTTCTAATAAAGGCTTTTACAGTGGTCATATATTTGCAATTATCGGTTGTGCAAATATACTAATATTGCACAACATATCTGCAATATTGCACAACTAAATAAAATGATATGCAACACTAATTTATTATTTCATGCTGATTATCAGTTGTATTAGTTAGAATATTATTTTTTTATATTTCAAAAATCGAATCGCTTCGGAATCACGAAATAAAACCGCAAACAGCTAATTATAAAGCTCTTGCGGTTTTATTTTTTATGATTACACAACATTAAGGTCGGCTCAGTTGAGATTTAAAATCACTATAAAACAGGATTTACGTAACACATTTGCACAACCTTAGGTCAGTTCACTGTTCTGACACATCTATAATTCATCCAGTCCGGACCCGTTGCTACATCCCAAGCGTTTTGTTCATATCCATTAGCACCATTACTGGGATTAATTGCATAATAATTACTACCACTGTGGAGAGTTTGCGTCCAATGAAATCCAGTAATTGCCTGAAATCCACTCGACCAAGTTGTCTTATTAGTAAACCCCGTCCCTTGTGTAAGAGGAATCGTTCCACCGCCCATACTGAGAATGAGCAACATTTCCCGTTGAGTGGGCAGACGCCAGCCTTTTGCTGTACAAACGCTATTAGCCGTCGTCCAATTACCAACACTACTGGTAAGATCTACTTCCAATTTAGGGGCAACTTTATTACTTTGCGACGGACTTTCTGAGCCTAACAATACTGAAGACTGAACTCCCCCTGCCGCATCACGAGATATAATTGTTTTTCCACTCAGATAAGGATACTTCGTTCCACTGGCAGGTCCGTTTCGAACACAACGAAAATTAGCCTTATCACCGGTGCTCTTTTTCCCAGAAGCAGCACTTGCTAAATTTAAAGGAAAACCCGAACCATCTGAATAAGTCGATGCAGACCAATAGTAATCGTAACTCGCCGGAGTTTCACTGATATACCATCCTTCTATATTTTGACTCGTATAGCTGTCCTCACCGGCAGCAACTCCTCCTAAGACATCGCGATAAATATACGATAATATCAACTCATTGGCATTAGGCAACCGCCATCCATCACCAACCTCTGCGCACGTAGCGGCCGCATTGGCGGCACTCAACTGAAGTCCTTTATTAGTTTCAGACGACTTCCGTTCCTCAAACCGAAGCGGATAAAGATAAAATTGAGGTTGTGAAGAAGCATCCGTATAAGACAATTTCCTGCTCACCATATTCAGGTACATAATGAGACGGAACGGATACTTACTTAAAACACCCGATCCTGCATAGAATACGTTATCGAAATCAATCTTGATCATTCCTGTTTTTCCCTCTGCCCATTTTCCGGGGATAATCTTTAATCTAAAGTCGTATCCACGGCCATTCACAGCATTTCCTTTGCCGTCATCTTCATCCGAACCGACAACGGATGACTGATACATCTTAGAATCTGCATTACTTCTACCTACAAATATATCATTGTCATTTGTATCAGCAGTAGAACGTATCAATTCAGTTCCACTCACTTCTTCTATACCTGCAATCTTCCAATTATGATTCACAAATAACTGCAGATATTGTTCTGCACCCAAATCAACGTCAAATGTACGGGTTGCCGTATTTGCAAGAAAACGGAATGAAAAAGTCCGTTCCTGCTGGATAATTGGCAAAGGTCTGTTACCGAGGTATTTGTCTGCTTCATCATACAGGTCAAAATTCAATGCATCCGTACGCCAATACAGATTTCCTCCATCACCGGCCCTCAACGGATCCGGCTGGATACTGAATGCTTGTACCCTGTCTACAAAAAACTGGGAAGTCGAGGTATTCAAAGCCGGGATTAAACCTCCGTTAGGATAAAAAATAGTGCCACCCCCACGACGTACGGCAATCTTAGGCGTAGAGAACACGGCGTACAAAACCTGCGGTTCAAGAGCTTCTTCCGGATTATTGGGGTTGTCACTCCTGAGTGGAAAAACATATCCATCCACTATTTCATTCCCGTAGCCGTCTACAAAACGAATTACTCCCGGCTCTATCATTGTCTGTGTCAAAGTGATAACATGAGTCAGTCTCCCTGCCTGCAACGTAATAGTGGCCGTGCGCGCATCTCCGGTTATTCCATGATACCAATAGGGTATACGCAGTGCAAAACTGGTATCGCCATTCGCTCCACCTGTCGTTGTAATGACATCGGTACTGGTATTCCCACCACCATTAAATTTAAGCCAATCGCCATCAGAAGCGACGGTAGCTTTCCATCCCGAAGGAACATCGGTAAAAACATCTATCACATATTTATCAATCTGGTATTGAGTCAGTTGTACATCAGATTCACTCACTCCGAGCATATACTGCCCGTCGTATACCACGTCTTTTATCTTATCACGGTCATAGGTGATCAGTCTCATCTTAAGATTGGACATTACCGTATAAGATTCCAGTGCTTTCTGTTTATCATCATAACCGGGGCCCGACACTTCTGTAATACTGATGATATATTTATGATTTCGCAACAAAGGCAGGTATTCTACATCTTCTCCCGTCTTTCCTGTTTGGGTGAAATCCACCCGATAATAAGTTGTAGACGTTTCTCCGGTACGCTGTCCTCCTACAATCAGACACACAGCGTCTTTACGGCTCGCAGCTCCGTCATTGCCACCGGCATCATCTACGGCGGCAGAGGCTTCGAAAGTATAGATGTTGCCGACATAGGGCGTATTGCCTGCTACAAGATGATAATTGGCAGGATCGATGCCCACTTTCTTATCATTGGCAACAGGAATATTAAGATCACCTGATGCAATATCTACCACTCCGTTCGCATCCCATACCGGAGACAAATATCCGGCATTATTATAATTGACAAGATATACTTCTTCCACTGTGAAATTCGATACGGAATTGGCAATGTCAATACGTGCCAACATCCGTTTCATATTGATATCGGGTATAGAGACAGCATATGCAAGTTTCGACACCTTTACCTCTCCATACATGGGAATCGGCAGATATTTACCGTTGTCATTCGGTCCGTCGGCCGGCCATTGCGTAGGATCACCGCTATGAATCATCTGCGCCATTGCAGCAGCTTTCGTTGTTGATCCTTTCACAAAACCTTTCAAGATATTTTCATATGCTGCAGTGCCGAGTGGTCTGTTAGCAAGTAGCACAACGTAAGTGGGCCTGGAAGTAGGAGTAAGCGCAACAGAAAATTCTGCCGCAGAGGTACCACCATCCAATGTTTGTGTAATATTAGTGCTGACGGGCTTCCATTCCATAAACAAATACTGTCCGGGGGTGTTTTCCGACTCTTCGAACACCAGAACGTCTACATTCTTTATCTCGTCTTCTCTGTATCCTCCGGCCGCTCCCGTCATTGAACGGGAAATGGGAGAGGGGATATCTACGTCGGGAATCGTTAGAGCAAACGGGATATTGACGCCGGTCCCTTTAGGAGAATTCGTATACTCTTCTTCTACACAACCGGTGAGCCAAATTGCTGCTACCAAAGTGTATAGAAGAAAACTTCTATTGAGTACTAAAGATATATATTTCATCATAATTCGTCTCCTTTTCTTAAAGCGTAACCTATCATTTACCACTGCGGAACGGTCAATGTCACCGTTATATCCGGGTTGTCGCCATTCGTATTACTCACTGTCAGCGTAGCAGTTGTGCCTTCCTTGGTACCGGCATTGTAATAAAAATAGATTACTCCGCCATTTCCACCTTTTGATCCGAACATCGTATCCCAATTGAGCA
This sequence comes from Bacteroides sp. CAG:189, assembly GCF_000432295.1. Classification (NCBI taxonomy): domain Bacteria; kingdom Pseudomonadati; phylum Bacteroidota; class Bacteroidia; order Bacteroidales; family Bacteroidaceae; genus Bacteroides; species Bacteroides sp. CAG:189. Next base: position 31,593 of record NZ_HF991095.1, on the reverse strand, counting down.
GAATCTTATCAGGATCTTGTACGCCGGTTACTTCCCAAGTCCAATTTCCCGGATTGCCCGAAGTAAAGGTAAGTACACGCCGTTTCGTCAGTCCGATTCCCAAATCATTGGTATCCAAAGTTTCACTTGAAGTGAGCCATACCCCGGTGCCACCCCACTGTTCCAGCAGTATCTTGTGGTGTAGATTACCTGCATCAATATAAAATTGTGTCTCCCGTTTTTCCGTAGCAACTGCTGTGTATGAAGGAATTACAACCGTAATGTCATAAGTACGCACTGTCCCCGAGAGTGTAGGAGTACCCATCGTTACCGTAGCCCACGTAGCCATCCCCGTCTTATTGAGTAATGCACCTACCGGATATCCGGTATTCGGATCCGCATCATAATTTGTTTCAGCAGTTATATTTACTGTGGCTCCATTGGCTCCCAACCGTACTTTGCCTTGTGAAAGCTTAAGGTAATACTGCCCGTCGAAAATCACATTTACCGAGTTTTCATCCCATTCCCATGGTAAGGGGGTAGCGGTTATCGTATATTCTTCATTAGACATTGTCATATTATAGTTAATGTGTTCGCCCGACTGCCAGGAATGTTTGCTGCCAACAGCTTCGGCAATATCCTTAAGCAGAAATTCCCGAATACCATGATTGGTGGTGACTATCATTTTAGCAGCATCCGAAAAGGTAACGGCAGGCAACATAAAGAACGTGTCACCTATTTGAGTAGCAACTGTACCCACCGTTTTTTGAGCCGTAGGGGTAGAAGCCAGATCGGAAGTTACAGTCCCCGTAGTGATATTGTTCCAGACAAAAGCAGGTTTGCCACTCTCTGTTGTTGCAGTCGGTATGCTGGGTACGATCAGTTTCCCTTCTGCTCCCACACCTTGGAACTGGATCTTTTCGATTATTAACTCTTCGGGTGCCGGATCTTTCTTTTTGAATGTAAAGGAGACTTTAGTCAGTGTATGATAGAAATGTACATTTATACCGGCACCCCATTGAGATGTCTGTGTCACACCCGCCATCACATCCTTGTGGGCAGCAGCATCAGTAGAAGCACTATATGTCAACACCATCTCTGCAGGATTGTCGAAGTTGGCAATCGGGTGGTTGCCGCCATCAAAAGGATACCACGAAAAGAATTTCATGGAGCTCTGCACGGTTGGCCAAAACTGTCCCGGCGATATCGTAGCCGTCAAATTATCATTTACTGTGGCACTCGCGTTGAAGTATGTTTCCGTAACGAGAGAAGCCGGCGTCAAAGAAGCAAACAAACCGAATTTAGTCCCTTTCAGATCGTCTGCCGAAGAAATTTCCGTACCTCTGGTCACGACACTTCCGCCAGCGCCCACATAATGCACTGCCATTGGCACCCTTTCACACGTCATTTCCTCTTCGATGCACGAAAAGAAAATAACCGGAAAGAGGATTACCATCATCATCGTTTTGATACTATCATTTCTTAACTTTATCATCTTTTTTCTTTTTCCGAATGAAAACTTTACCTATCAGCAGCCAGTATGTTACAGTTCCACATCCACGTCTATATTTTTCGGATCACCCCATGGCTCCACCGATACTCTCACTATTTGTATGCCCAGTTTACCTACCTTAGCCGTTATCTGGTATACATTGTTCCGTTGAAATCCCTCAAAATCTTGTGACTGCCCACCACCGGTAGGTGTAATCTGTCCCAACTCCTGCCGGGTCACTCCGATGACATCCGTAGGCCGTGCACCTTTCCGGATATTCGTCATGCTGATAGTAGGTTTATTGGAGTCGGTGAAAGCACGCTCGGAGGTATAGAATGAACAAAGCAATCTCCGGTTTTTCGCATCAGCAGCAGATGAGTATATCCATGTATCGCTCGAACCTGCTGTCCATGTCTTATCCAACAGAAGTGCATTTGCTTTCATATTTCCGAATCCATTCACCAAAACACTCTCATGAGAAAGGTTGTGCATAGTGACTGTAGTACTGCCATTAATATATCCCGTCTGCGCTCCGCCATCCGTGACTTGAAGATAGACATCCACTCGTGATACGGCACGTTCCACGGTCATGCTTACCGGATTAACCGCCTCGCCGGGCTTTACATATATACCTTGTTTTATTCCCGTCATAGGCATTAAAGCAATTTCTTCTTTACTATTGTTCAGTAATTGAGCAATAGTAAACTCTATATTTTTCAGATCAGATAAACTGCCAATATTATCAAGATCGCTTTTAAGCCCGGCCGGTTCGTTCACAATAACAATTGCCATGATATCACTGTTGCCTTTCACTTCGATAACGGCTTTAATATCCGTAGTCTCGAGTGGAGTGGCTTCTTCGTGAAACTCATTGACATCCAAATACGGAATGCTACTCGACGCATTGCCGAATATGACAAACCGTACAGTCTTAATAGCAACCTGTTCTTCGCCTGCATTCTGTGTCAAGTCGATGCTAAGCAAAGCCCGGGTATTGGACAACTGCTCATCAAACTCAACTGCATTTTTGCTACACGAAAACAAGAAAGCTACCAACAACAGACAAATAATACTATACAATGGTTTACATCTCATTATCACCATTCCTTATATTTCCATGTCATGAAGCCAGTATATCCAAGGACCGACTACAAGCCCTATCTGGAGGAATCCTCCTTCGGGCTTTTCGGTCACAGTAAACACCAGATTCCAATCACTCTGCCTGTCAAGGTATTCCTGAAAAGGAAGTGACGTATTGTCAGGGCGGAGAGTAGGACGGGCGATGTTCAGTAAACTCATCAGATTGTAGTCCCAAACTTCGACACCTGTTTCTTCATTTTTTATAATAAACCGATAACCCGCCATATTAAACAGACGCATGGTATTCAGACGCGAGACCATCTCCACATCAGTGGATCTTGTCCAATCAGTATGGTAGGCTCTGTACGTAACAGGGCCTTCTCCCATAGGCGCATCCTGCATCCAAGAATAAACGGCATCGTCCGGTGTTTCTATTTCAAAAGAGTATCGCGTATCCCCAGTTCCATTGGTACGCATCAAAGCGATATTGAACCGGTTCGTATAACGCATCAGATTCACACGACATACGGCATCGTTAGTGCCGAAATGGTCTAATTGCACTACCGGAGCAAAGTAAAAATGTGGAAATTGAAAATCTATCATGTCTACTTCACGATAAAGAGCGGCAACCATCTCTTGAAGAGTGGTAGTTCCCACAATCGGCGATTGTCCGGTATGAATCGCCACCCGGTGGCTATCGGACAAACTGCCCACGGTAAGTATTTTGTAGCTTCCAAAAGAAAGCTCATCAGCCAATGACATACGGTTTCCACCCACCAATGCAGTCGGTTCGGCTCTTTTAGTCAAAAGTAGCTTATCGTCATCACCAAACACAAATACGTCCACTGAATTAACCTGTGGATCAAATGCATCTGCATATTCCATGTTGTGGTCGAAAGTAAATTCCAACCAAAGTTCGCAACGGGGCAAATCTTCGTATATACTGTCGCACGAGGCCATAAAGAACATCGAAACAACGACAAGGAACTGCATTCTGGTTTTTCCGAACATCTCTCTTTTGTTTTAGGGGTATCCTTATTGCCGGATTACCGGTTATATAGTCAGAGCCTCTCTGTTTTGAGCGGTCTCCGGTTATTTCAGTTTTAGGGGCGCTGCTTTATCACTCATTTCTTTCTCGAAAAGGTACGCCAGTGTATCTTCGTGCTGTTTTTGAAAAGCCTGTCACACGGCTTGGTTTATTTTGAGTGGTCGATATCGACCAGAACATCTTACATAAATAAAAAGTTGAAGGAGCTGATCAAAAAGCATTTTATACTTGCTTTTTAGTCAGCTCCCAAAACTGACTTTTTAGTCAAACAAACTGTTTATTAGATTTCGAAATCAGTACCCCAAGAGATCCACGGAGCCACCTCAATTTCAAAGTGAAGGTACGCACCTTTTTTATCGATTTCTTCCTCCGGCTCCTCTACATCGGGATACCACGGTGTACCTGCACCATTAACTTTTGTCAAGTTGAGTGTGTAATAGTTATTACGTACGACTCCATACTTTCCATATGCCATATGTCCGATGTCAGTAGTGTTATCATGACGAATTTGATAGTAATAGTAGTTCAAGCTTTTCTGGAACCAGCGAATACCTGTTTCTTTAGCAACTTCACCACCATTGGTAATAGTAAGATCGTCAAGCGATTGTTGGGTAAGATCTTTAAAATCAGCAGCAAGTCCAGCTGTCGGGAACGCACTATTTAACTTATTAATAAATTTGTCACAGGATTCCACCAATAACTTTTCTACAGCATCTCTATCCGCTTCATCGATACCAGTAGCATCATTATAAGCAGTTTGCAATTCACCAAGATTTTTGTAATTGATATAAGTACCATTGAAAAAAGTCTGATACCAATCGTCATCAAAATCAGTGTAAGGTGTGTACACAGCTTTAAGAACCAAACGGGTAGCAGCACCAAAATCCTGGTCAGCCGCCGCCATTGTATTCTCCGTACAATAAGCAACATTCTTGTCCTCTTCTTTTGCTACAGTTAACAGGTTGTGCTTATACCATTTCGCCTTAGGGTTATAGTCCACAATTTTGTTACTGATAATACCAACAAGATGTTTACCAGTACCATCAGCATCAAAGTTTGGATCTTCGGTATAGAAATTAGACTTATACGCAGCACCAGTATGAGTCGCTGTCAGCTTTGTTTTCGTAGCAAATGGGAAGAATCTGGAGTTCACATAATCAATTGTCCATTCTTTGAATTCAAATTTGGCAGTAGAAGGTACTATTTCTATGGTAAGACCATCACCTTTAAGTGTAACTGCCAGTTTGGATGCAAGACGTTCTATCTGAATCGTTGCCTTCTTTCCTTTTGCTGCTTCTTTTGCCTCGGTATCAGTTTTATAATCACTCGCTTTAACTACAGAAGCTGCAACATCAACTAAACAATCAGCATTCCATTCATCAGAAATAAGATCATCAAATGCACCGGCATTAATCATTGTGCAGCCATGTCCTTTATCAGCAAGGTCTGCAACCTCCGCAATGAGGTAAGAATTATCATCTTCAGCAAGATCTTCTGCTACAGAAAATTCTTTGTTAATATCCGCATATCCATTACCTGCTACTATACCATTTAAAAGAGCTTTCAACTTAGCGCCCGGATTAGCAATAGTAAGTAAGTATGCAGACTCCGTAGATACCTTAATTGGTTCTAAAGGACTAACAGGAGCATTATCAACTTGTGAAAGCTGCGATTCGCCCAATATAGTATAATACGCAGTTGCACCATCAGCCTTTACCACCTTTTTTTGGTCATCAAACAGAACCAAATAAAGCTCCTTGATCTTAGTTTCAGAGTCCAGTGCGTCTGTTTCACCAGATGAACCGGCAGCACGTGTTCTCGTTCCCTGAGGAACGGCTATGCTAACCGACATGTAAGCCACATCGTAGTCTCTTTTTTCGCCGCCATCAGTGATGTCGTCATTCTCGTTCGAGCAACTCGCCAATGCCGCCACAGCTAACAATGACATTAAAATTGATTTAATTTTCAACATAACACAAAATAATTATTAGTAATTAATATAGATTAGTCATTCACTTTCATAGAATCTTTTATCTGAAAAAGTTCTTCTATACGTTGTCATTTTATTTAATTCTCATTCTATTCGCTTTCTCTATTTCGTTCATATTCGCTTTTTTCTTCGCTAACTCTTCCAGATTATCCGTAGCTACATCCAGCCCCAACTCCCGGGCTTTATTCAAGTATTCTTCTGCTAATTCATAATCTCCCTTCAACAAGGTCAATATTCCCATCGCATTATTATATTCCGGCCAATACTCTTGAGATTCCATCTTTTTCAAATATCGTTCTGCAGAAATCAGATCATTACGCGAAAGTGCAGCAGTAGCAGCATTCATATTGGCTATTTCACTGTCGGGATACATCCGGACAGCCGTTTCAAACACATCGATAAATTCTTGCGAACCTTTCGGATAAGTATTAGCCACCAAAAACATCTCATTCAAACTCAGATTTTGCGGACGTCTTTTTATCACCTCCTTCGCTTCGTCCACATTAAAATTCTTAATATCATAGTTCACTTTACAAATAGCAACACGAAGACTCGGGAAAACATTTTTCAGCAAATATCTGTATGGCACTCCTCCACGAAGCTGCATCAGTTTTGTTTCCCGTCCTTTCTCAATGGGAATATCCTGAATAATGTCAAGCATTTCATTCTTATAGTCCATATCGAGTGTCTCAAGAGCGTCTATCAGGCCATCCCAGTTTTCACCACCAAATATGATATGATATTGGTTACGCGGAAAATCATAACGAGATGCCAGATAATCGCGAAGAGCCATAGCACGTCCTTCAGAAAGACGTTTATTTGTAGCCAAAGTTCCTTCCGGAGAGGCATACCCGATGATATCCAGTCTATTTACTTTTATGCTGGGATCCAATTTCAAATCATCGATCATTACACGGATTTTTGCTAATTCCCGGGGATTGTTCATATATTCCGGACGAATATTGATTTTATTCACCTCAAAATCCAAAAAGCATTCAGCCTGTATCTCACGGCTCTTCACTACCTCTACCTTCGGCTCAACATAAGCAAAATGAGGATTCACAATGTAAGGAGATAAAATACGTTCGAGTGTCACTTGGTCAATCACAGGCTGCACGCTCATCAATGTACTTTCCCCACAGCCACATTCATCACGCTGCACATTAAGTTTCGCATCGGCCATCCAGGATTCGTACGGTAATACATACCGGTAACGTATCGTATCATTTGTCCGCTTATTACTCTTCTTAACCAGATAAGGTGCTACATGCTTTCTCTTCTCTTTCGCGCTCATCAATGAAAGCCGGCGTTCATAAGCCAGATATTCATCTTTTCCTTTAACCGATACTTTGGGAAGATTATATGTATTCGCCGGGGCAACCAATTGAGGAATAAAATCTACCCCATGTGCCGTCCTTACTTTCACATCTTTCAGAATAAAATTCATATCTATATAAAGAAAGTCTCCACTTTGCTCCAACCGTACAGGTTCAATCCCAATATCTCCACTATAAGAGCGGTTTTGAGCAAATGCATCCTCTGTATTCAGGCATAAAGCAGCCAGTACCAATACGATGAATTGTATATTTCTTTTCATCATTCTATTTTATTTAATTACGTAAATAAGTGATACACTTGCTTTTGTAGGGCCAAAATAGTTCTTATTATCTTCTTTCTCCTTTGTCCCACATTGCGTACATGGATATTTATCATAAACAATACGTGCATAACCCACTCCGACAGATGCTTCAAGGCTCCAGCGTTTCTTCAATATCCACGAATGTCCAATAGAAACACCACCACCATATAGATGTCCCTGATAACGGTTATTCTGCATATTTTTACTGATAAACGACCAGTCCGGCCATCCTCCTACGTTGAATTCGGCATAATGTCCGTGCAATCCCATGAAGGTACGGTTAAAACGCTCACAAAACCAATATCGAACTTCCGGTTGTACTCCCCAATGGCGTAAACGTTTACCATCCGCCGGTTTCCATGGATGATAATTCACCGGAATGTCCAATGTCCATTTACGTGCCAATCCAAACTCCAAACCAAGATTCATGGTAGCAGTAGCATCATACAGAAGATTACTTTTAAGTGCCACCTTCTGGGCTTTCGTTTCGGAAACAGAACATCCGACTATAATAAGTATAAGCATCAATACTTTTTTCATCTATACCGCTTTTATATTTATGAAGTTATGTCCGTGATCAGATCCTTTCCCATCAAACATAACTGTAACTCTATTGCTATAAGCATCTTCTATTATCATTGAAATAAACTAAATTTCTTAATTAGATAAATATTACAAATTTTCACTACCTTTGCCGAGATATACATCTAAGTAAATGTTAGTGTAGTGTATTCAAACTTGTCCAATCATCGAACATAAAACTGCAATCTCTAACAAAAAGTTATATGCACTATTTATACTCGTTTTTTCCCTTTGACATGACATCTAAAATTACACTAATTCGACATTACAAAGATCGGAGTATTAAAAGATAAGATAAAACATATCAATTTCTGAAATGGATAATAAAAAAATAATGAAGCAACTAATAACGGGGCTACACAAAATAAACATTACTTTATACACAAAAGAAACAGCATATCAAATCGCACTTTACAATATTCAAACAAATCAGTAGGGAATATTTTCAATAATCGAAAATACTCAAACAGAAAATCTAAAATTAACCGTCAAATAACGTAATAACACAACCATTCTTTTATCCGTATCATTTTCTTACCCATTACGCTCGTCATTCCAGTATTCATCCCGAAATAATTCCATGACAGAATATCACATTATAATACATATAAGGCAAAAAGACTTTCTACTTCATACAAATTACATCAGAATATAATTCAATTTATCATAAAGCACCTAATGCAATTTTGTATTCATTTCAAAAAGCATTACGAAAACAGTGAAAAAGACCGATATCTGTTTCTTAATCTGCCCCAATTATAAAAGAGATTTTCAGATATTCAAAAAGTATTTTAGAAACGGCAAAACCCTACATCACCTGTTTACCATTTACCAATACCTCCATTCAGGTAAAATCCAACCTCTTTATTACCCATGTATCTATCTGTATAAAAAGCTGGATGAAATTTCATTTGAAATTCCATGAGAAAGTTTTCAATTTATGGAAAAGGTTATCTCATTGTTGGAAGATAAAATAAACAATGTCATATTGAATATACAGTAAATTGTATGTTTCGTAGTGTGAAAGAGCCTATAAAAAATTAAATAGCTTTGCTGTTTATTTCATTTCTTGTTACATTTGAACGATAAACAATTAAAAAGACACATAAAAACCATGAGAAAATTTATTTTATTAGTTGCCATGTGCTGTGCCACTGGCAGTATTTTTGCTCAAACCGATCCTAACCAATTGAAAAAAGAAGGAAATGATGCTTTAAATGCAAAGAATTATCAAGTTGCTTTCACTAAGTATGATGCGTATCTGAAACAGACGAACAATTCGGACTCCGTAATGGCATACAACTGTGGTGTATGTGCAGATCAAATAAAGAAATATGCCGATGCTGTGAAGTACTTTGATGTTGCCATTCAGAAAAACTATAATGTAGCCAATGCGTATGCACGCAAAGCCGGTGCCTTGAAGGATTTAAAAAAAAATGCAGAAATGGTAGAAACACTGGAAGCTGGATTAAAAATAGCTCCGGGTAATAAGACTATGGAAAAATTATATGCAATCCATTATCTGAAAGAAGGACAAAAATTCCAGAAAGCGAATGATATCGCAAAAGCCGAAGAAAGTTATAAGAAGGTGACTACATTAAGCGGAAAAAAATGGAAGACGGATGCTCTTTACAGTTTAGGTGTATTATTTTATAATAATGGTGCTACTGTATTAAAAAAAGCTGCTCCTTTAGCCAACTCGGATGCAGATAAATACGCAACAGAAAAAGCTGCTGCCGATGCTGATTTTAAAAAGGCAGCCGATTATCTTCAAGAAGCCGCAACCTTGTCTCCGGAAAGAGCAGAAATCAAAAAAATGTTGACGCAAGTTCAGGAGAGCTTGAATTAAAAATAGCATTAATCGAAATACAGAAACCGCTTTCTTTAATGGAAGGCGGTTTTTTTATACTATAGCACTTACATTAAGATAAAAAATATGGCAATAGAAAAATCTCCTACTGCCATACTTCCTAATTGTTACCAACTATGTTTTTTTTATTTCTTCTTCCGCAACACCATTGCTGTACGTGCCGGAATATAAAGTTTCAACCACTCTTTCTTCTCTTTCTCATACAAAGGATCCGATATAGTAAAATGAGTGATTGTATCGTCTGTAAGTCCGTTACCGCCATATAAAACGTCATCTGTATTCAAAATAACCTCATATGCCCCCGGTGCAACCAAAAAACCGTAATCCGTAAATGATTGTTTAGGATTGAAATTGAACACAAAAATAAGGTCTTTACGCTGATATGCTAATATCTGGTCACCATCGTTGTGCCAAATTTCCTGTATCGGGGTAGCTTGGAAATCTTTTACAGTTTTGATAACTTTCAACATACTTTCGTCGAAGTCAGCCATATAATGATAAGTCAGATTCTTATTATCTACCAAATCCCACTGACGACGGGCATATTTACATGACCAGCCATTACCTTCACGCGGGAAGTCAATCCATTCGGGATGCCCGAATTCATTTCCCATAAAGTTCAGATAACCGCCATTGATAGTGGTAGCAGTAAGCATACGAATCATTTTATGAAGAGCAATACCGCGATTTACCGTATAATTCTCATCTCCTTTCTGCATATGCCAATACATGTCGGCATCAATCAAACGGAAAATGATCGTCTTATCTCCGACCAATGCCTGATCGTGACTCTCGGCATAAGAGATCGTTTTCTCATCCCGACGACGATTTGTTACTTCCCAGAACATACTGGATGGTTTCCAATCTTCGTCAATTTTCTCCTTTATCGTCTTAATCCAATAGTCTGGAATGTTCATGGCCATACGATAATCAAAGCCATAACCGCCATCTTCTACCTTTGCAGCCAATCCCGGCATCCCGGATACCTCTTCCGCAATGGTAATTGCTTTGGGATTCACCTGATGAATCAGATCGTTAGCCAACGTCAGATAACAAATAGCATTATCATCCTCATGACCATTGAAATAGTCACCGTAATTCATAAAAGCTTCACCCAGCCCATGGCTATAATACAACATGGAAGTTACGCCGTCGAAACGGAAACCGTCAAACTGATATTCTTCCAGCCAATACTTACAGTTGGATAACAAAAAATGTATCACTTCATTCTTGCCATAATCAAAGCATAAAGAATCCCAAGCCGGATGTTCCCGGCGTGCTCCTGGATAGAAATATTGATTAGGATCACCGGCAAAATTCCCTAAACCCTCTACCTCATTTTTCACTGCGTGAGAATGGACAATATCCATGATAACGGCAATCCCCAAACCATGAGCTGTATCGATAAGTTGCTTAAGCTCGTCGGGTGTACCGAAACGGGAAGAAGCGGCAAAAAAGCTGGAAACATGATAACCGAAACTTCCATAGTACGGATGCTCTTGGATAGCCATGATCTGAATACAGTTATAACCGGCTTTGGCTATACGGGGAAGTATCTTTTCACGAAACTCATTATAAGTACCAACCTTCTCTTCTTGCTGGGCCATGCCGATATGACATTCGTAAATCAACAAAGGATTAGTAGAAGGTTTAAATGTTTTTTTCTTAAACTTAAAAGGCTTTTCCGGATTCCAAACCTGTGCACTGAAGATCTTTGTGTTTTCATCTTGAACCACTCGCGTAGCCCAAGCAGGAATACGTTCTCCTTGTCCGCCTTCCCAATATACAACCAATTTATAAAGATCACCGTGCTGAATGGCATCTGCAGGCAAATTGATTTCCCAATTGCCATTTTCCAGACGTTTCAGGCTATACTTCTCTTTTTCTTCCCAATTATTAAATGTACCAACCATATAAATATGGGTTGCATTGGGTGCCCATTCGCGGAAAGTCCATCCTTTATCTGTACGATGCAAACCGAAATACAAATATCCCGAAGCAAAGTCCGATAAAGTCTGTTTTCCACCATTTGTCAGTTCGGCCTCTTTATACATGGCATATTCATGCCTTCCTGTGATGGCCTCTGCATAAGGTTCCAGCCAAGGGTCATTTTTAATAAGATTCAGTGTCTTTTCCATATCAGGATCATTTGATTATGCTTTCACTTTAACAATCACTTTCTTTACACCGTCGGGACTGATACCCGGAGCATGTCCGTCCTGCGGAAAGAAGATGGCAAACATACCCGGTTTGACAGCAATGTATGTTTCGGCCAGCCCTTCAAAGAAAGTAATATCTTTCTCGGCACTATAGGGAGCATCAGCCGGCACACAATCTTTACCCGGTGTATATCCCATTATCTCTGTTCCTGAAAGAGGAACCTGAATATCGATAAATTCATTATGAGTTTCCAATTTGGCTTGTTCCTTTGTTTTCGGAGTAGTCTGGGCTATATTAATAACCAGATCTTTACCATTCAATTCCGTTTTACCTACCTCCATTGCATGAAGATCATGAGATTTTAAAAACTCGATAGCTTGTGCAAACAAAGGATTCAGTGACGCGTATTTTTCTAAGTTTTCTAATGTATCTACTACCATAATTGAAAAAGTTTTAGTTATTATTTATGATTAAGTACTATTCGAAATCGTCTATTGTGTAGTTAATAAAATCAGCAAAACGTTTGAACTGTCGAAATACATCTTCTGTCTTATCCAAAAAATCAGGCTTCAGAAAGAAATCATCAGAAACGTTATAAGAGCAGGTATATTCTTTACACTTCAGGTAATCGATATACTTAAAATCTTTTGGAAAACCTTTGGGAGCGGTTTTCAAAAAGTCTTCTCCCACAACAGGAAAATATTTTTTAAATTCAGGATCTTCCACAATAGAAACGTACTCATCTACATTGTCATAAATAGACTGACGTACTGCTTTCAAGATATTGGAAGGCAGGCAAAGGCTTCCACCTGCCAACATACATGCATCGTTCTGAATGTGCACATAATATCCACAATGATCAGACTTTTTCCCCTTGGCATTGATATATCCGCCAAAATGAACTTTGTACGGAGTTTTATCCAATGAAAAACGGGTATCCCTATAAATGCGGTAGGTACAATCTTTGGGTTGTATACCTCTGATACTTTCATCAAAAAGGGCAATACGGGAAATTACAGCAGCCAAAAGTTTGTCGAACTCCAAACGGGCGGTTTCATACTCATCACGGTGCTCATTAAACCACTCCCGGTTGTTGTTAGCAGCAAGATCTTTTAAAAATTGAAAGATAACAGGTATATTCATTGTCATTCTTTTCTATTTTTTATTCTACAAACGTACGAATTTTATTTGTAACTAACTAAAGAATGCAACAAAAACACAGCAAAAAAGCACCGACTTCTCAAAGTCGATGCTTTTACACATTTATCAAAAAAACAGACTCTTCTGTTTCTGACGTACTTACTTATCACAAGCCGGTACAATCTCTTTTAATTAATCTTATATCTAATACTATGAAAAACACATCTATATAACACGCCTTCCGAGACTTTTGTTCGGGTACGGAATCTATTTTGTTGTTAATAATAGTTATACAATAATGTGCTTCTTCACAGGAAATTCAATCTGCCCAAACTCAATCATAGCATTGAACAGGGTAATTCTCGAATAGGTAAAAAGTTGTTTCAACGTTATCTCTTTTTCCTTTATAATTTGTCTGTCCAATAAAAAAGCTCTTTGAGTCCCTTTGAGCAATGGTGCCTGAGGAGTATGCCACTCACACCCATCATAAAAAGCGACATTAGCGATGGAAGTATCGGTAATGAGTTCGTTTCTGACAATCAGAACGTCATCGGCATCTCCTCTTCCCACATATAGCCGATTCAGTTCTTCACGATCAGTACTTTTATAAGTATAGTTTATCCCATCAGAGTAAACAATACGGAGTGTATCAATCTCACGCATAGAGTAGGGGGTATACACAATTTCCTTAATCTCTTTCTCGTATACGATTCTGCACTTCACTATCCCTTTCTCATGCGGCATCCGGATGTAATCGATAAGATTTATCGGTGCACAATCTTTCCAAAAGACATTTCTGGTACGGTTTAGCCTTTCATTGTGATAAGGCAGATTATATATTACTCCGTTCTCTATCCGTATACTTTCAATAAATGGGCACATAAATTTTCTGTTTCATTTCATTATATTCACTTTCCGGATTACTTCTACAAGTTATTCCTCCACCACTTTTAAAATAAAGTTTGTCTCCTTGCTGTTCGATAAAGCGTATCATTACAGTACTGTCGAGATTATTACCATCAAAATATCCGGAAATTCCTGTATAAAAACCTCTTTTATAGTTCTCGGCATGAGCTATAATATCCATTGTTTTCAACTTAGGAGCACCTGTGATAGAACCGGCCGGCAACAATTTAAAGATAATATCCCCTAACCGCGTCCGATAATCATCGGGAAGGATACCGCAGATTTCCGAACTGGTCTGCAAAATAGAACCGGAGTTGGTTTGCAGGATATCAGCATAACGATAACGCGTCACGGAAACTTGTTCCGCCACCATGCTCAGATCATTTCGTATCAGATCTACAATCGTAGCGTGTTCCGCCGTTTCTTTCGGATCGTTCATCAATTGATTGTATGCAGACGGAAGAGAAGCATCTATAGTGCCTTTCATCGGATAAGAATAGATTTTCCGCCCTTTTATCCGCACAAAAATTTCCGGAGAAAATACCACAAAAGCATCTTTCAACCATAGCTTATACATCGCTTTTGAGTGATAAAAAATCTCCTTCAAACTTAGATTGGTCGTGACCGGAGTCCGGCAAGTCAGATTAGTGAGAAAGCTGTTGCCACCCCGGATATTTTCCAGAACATAATCGAAAGATGGCTTATATTGGTCGAAAGGTGGGAAATCGATATTCCATTGCACGGCAGTTTTACGAAGAGGGAAAATAGAATCCTGATTGGTAAATCCATTCAGATTATACAAGACAAACGAAGAATCCAATCGGTTTGTTTCTTCTATGTACGAACAATCTTGTAAATAATCAATGATAAAGACAAACTCTTTGCCTTGTTCCGATAATCGGTTTATTCGTAGAATGGCTTGTTCCTTATTATATGATTGTAACATAAGATATCAAAAACAAAAGTACGTATTTAACGATGGCGCCAAATACGTACTCTTTGAACACTTGATTTTATAAAGTTATTTTCAGAATCTTTCCACTATGCGCACTTAATGACACTTCAGTAGCTTTATAAGGAAGCAAACAAATATTTTCTTTCTTTCCGGTCAGTATATCCGTAGCCTCATAAACATCCATCTGAGGGATTTGCAGAAAGTCGAATGCATGTGACGGTACATTGATTGCAATATCTACCGGTTGATTGTCGAAATTGACAATTATAAAAAGCAGTTCTTTCTCATGTTTGCGTAAGAAAGTGTATTGCTTGTGTTCATTGAAACGCCATCCGTTTTCATTAGCATACATCAAATCAAAAAAGGCTCCTTGAGCTATAGCCTGTTCTTCATTGCATAAAGTGAGCACTTTCCGGTAAACGGCATACAATTGTTTCTGTTCTTCCGTCAACATTCTGCCGTCAAATTTCCCACCATTCCGCCAACGCCGTATAGTGTCAACACTCCAGTAGTCAAAAATGGTAGTACGTCCGTCGCGGCCGCTAAAGCCCTCGGTATCCATACCCAGTTCTCCAAACTCCTGCCCGAAATAGATCATCATCGGATTCGTATTCATGCAGGCAGATACGATCAAAGCAGGAATACCTTTGCGCGGGTTACTTGCAAAGAAATCCGAAGCGATACGTTGTTCGTCGTGATTTTCAAGGAAATTAAGCATACGCTTCTCAATACCCCCCAATCGCTGCCAACTGCGGGTTATGGCAGTAGCCGAATCATAACCGCACGCTACATTACGCAAGGTATCATATAATCCCACTTTATCATATAAATAATCGAATTTCCCACGGAACAGGTAATTCTGATATTCGGCCGGATTATAAACTTCCGCTATAAACAACAAGTCGGGATATTTTTCCTTTACCTGCGGAATCACCCATTCCCAAAATTCCACCGGCACCATTTCTGCCATATCACAGCGAAATCCGTCTATACGTTTTGAAGCCCAGAAAAGAAGGATGTCGAGCATCTTCATCCAAGTATCCGGGATGGGAGAGAAACAACAAGTACCACCATTCTGATAGTCCACTCCATAATTTAACTTTATCGTTTCATACCAATCGTTTATATTGGGATAGGCATCAAAACGATTATTCCCGGTAGCTTTGGCCGGTGATTCCCGATAAGGCTCTGCAGCACTTCCTTTCATGTCGAACTGGCCGTGAAGTTCCGATTGCGGAATATAGTAGAAGTTATTGTATGGACTGAAAGCGTAGTTGGGATCATCATTCGCTCCCAATTCCACAGTACCGTCCGGCTGCATGTCCGAATGATACTGACGGGCTACGTGATTCGGGACAAAATCGATAATGACCTTTAGCCCGGCACGATGTGTCCGGCTCACCAGATTCTCAAATTCCTTCATTCGCCCGGGGACATCCGTAGCAAGATCGGGATCCACATCATAATAATCTTTAATGGCATAAGGTGATCCGGCTTTCCCCTTTACGATAGCCGGATGATCCGGACTGATGTTATACCGGCGATAATCAGTTTGCGTAGCATGCTCGATGATACCGGTATACCAAATATGAGTAGTCCCCAGTTTTTTAATCTCTTCCAATGTTTTGGCTGTAAAATCAGCCATTTTCCCACAGCCATTTACAGTGATATCACCGTTATAGACACAGTGGTTATTATTGTTTCCAAACAGGCGGGGGAGCACCTGATAGATTATCATTTTCTTTTCGTCGCTCATATGTATATAAAATTTATTTCAACTCTATTATTTTTCTTTCCTGCTGGCTCCGGTAAGCGGCTTCAATCACGCGAATCACATTTAATATATCATGTGCACCGGTCTGCAATGGCTTTCCAAGACGAAGATGCTCATAAATATTTTGGTAAAATCCACCATAATTACCGGGGATACCGGGATATCTCCGGCTGATCTCCTGTCTGTCGATCTCCGTATGTATCCATCCTAATTCAGCCTCCGTTTCTTCTCCCCAACAGGGTTGGTCAGGCATCTCGCCGCGAAGTAAAGCCGCTTCCTGCTTGTCGGTCCCGCATTTTACAAAAGAACCGAGAGTACCATGAAGCACAAATCGTGGTTCGGCTTCCCGCATCAAGTAACTGGCTTTCAATGTCACCTTTACATCCGGCGCTAATGACGGACGAATAAAGCGGATCATAAAATAGTCATCCACTTTTCCATCGGTACGCAAAATATCTATATCGGCAAAAACAGCTTCCGGCATACCGAACAACAGGACAGCCTGATCTATCAGATGAGAGCCGAGATTATAAGTCAGGCCTCCGCCGGAGTTACCCGTTTCCTTCCACGTATCGGGCTTGATAAAATTACGGTAGCGTGCAAAAGTCGATTCATATTCCACCAACCTGCCCAACAGCCCATTGGAGATTATTTCCCGTACTGTCAGAAAATCTGCATCCCAACGGCGATTCTGATATACACTGAGCATTAATCCTTTTGCGGCCGCCAATGCAATCAATTCTTCACCTTGTGCTGTAGTAGATGTAAACGGTTTCTCCACAATCACATGCTTTCCGGCCTCAAGAGCCATGCGGGCGTACTCATAATGCGTAGCATCCGGAGTGTTCACTACAACAAGTTCGATAGCAGGATCTTGTATCAATTCTTCAAAGCTTCGCACAATCATAGCATACGGATAACGCTCTTTTGAGAGCTCCTTGCTACGTTCCACTATCTTTGATAATTCGAAATGAGGATTTGTATGAATAAACGGAGCATGAAATACTTGCCCCGACATGCCATATGCTGCCAACCCTACTTTAATTCTTTCCATACGTTTCCTTTTTCCTGCAACAGATTATCCAGTATTTCATTCGCCGTTTTATATCCCTGGTCGAATATCTCTTCCGCCTTTTCCAGTTCCCGGTTACTATATCCGTTCAGATTATAGGGTTCTATCAGTAAATCACATATCTCACGTTCCGGAAATGTGTTCGCACGGAACATAAAATGATAAGAACGCATAGCGATACTTACAATATTCATCTTGTATTTTTCTGCTTCCAAAGGACTCACATTGATTGCAACAACCTTCTCACACTCTTTCCGCAG
>NZ_HF991095.1:0-13623 GCF_000432295.1 Bacteroides sp. CAG:189 | reverse complement strand
CCGCAGAGGAGATACCGGAAGGTTCATTAATATTCCGCCATCTACATAATGAACGCCATTTATTTTAACGGGAGTGAACATGACAGGCATGCAACAGGAAGCAGCCACCCTTTCGGCAATACTACCTTTACGAAAATGCATGCTTCGCCCGTGATCCAAATCCGTCGCAGTAATAATAAGAGGAGTTTGTAGCTCTTCCAATTTCTGAGCTTTTAGATTACTTTTCAGAAAATCTATGAATTCTCCCAGTTCGAACAGCCCGACTTTAGGGATTACCATTTTTGTAAGATCCTGAAATTTATGCCCCGAAAAATAGTCCAGAACCCGATGAGGTTCGTTACCATCGGCATAAAACACACCTGCCAGTGCTCCTGCACTGACACCGGAAATGATATCCGGCCGGATGTCATGTTCCAGAAGAGCCTGCATTACTCCCAGATGCGCAAAACCTTTAATAAATCCGCCACTGAGTGCATACCCGATCTGGTACTTTTGATGATCCCAATTATTCGTCATTACATCTTCCATTTACTTCATTTTACTTGTTCGCCACGAAATTAGTAAAATTCTGCAAAGATGAACCGGATATAGACAAAAAACTCACCCCAAATTACACAGATTAGTACAGATCATCTTTACTTTTAAAGAAAAGCCTGTGCTAACCGAAAAGATCTGTTATAATGCGTACGATCAGAATCCGAAGTCGTCCACTTCTATTTTTTCCGTTTCCGTTTCTTTAAAGGGTTTAGCTTCTTTTTGTACCGGATTGCCTTCAATATAAATAGCACGGAACGGACGTGCAGGACATACATATTCACAACCGCCGCAACCTACACAGATTTCCGTGTTTACCTGTGGAATGGTAAGTCCGTCTTTGTAAGGAACCATTGCCACCGCCTGCGTAGGACAGTGCTCCGAACAAGCCCCGCAACTCGTACCATCAGTATGTACAATACAATTTTCTTCGATAAAAATCACATGGCCCATTTGCGTCAGATGTTTTTCGTCTACGGTCAAAGGTTTTATAGCCCCGTTGGGACACACATCTCCGCACACGGTACAATCAAAATTGCAAAATCCTTTTTCAAAACTAACCGTAGGTTGCATCATTCCCTCCAAACCATATTCCATTAACGCCGGTTTAAGTACATGCGAAGGACACTTACTGACGCAAAGGTGACAAGAAGTACAATGCGCCTGAAAGTGTTCAAGACTGACAGATCCCGGAGGAGTGATCGGATTCTCTTTCTTATATGCCTTTTTACCACCCAATGTAGCGGTCGTTTCTTTTATCTGAGCCAAAATTTTAGGAGCGGCAACAGCTGTCATTACGCCAGTCATCAGGAAACGCCGTTTAGCTGTATCCGTATCTTGTTTCTTCTTTGAAACAATAGGAGAATAAACCAACGCATGCTTGCTGCAAGACTCCAGACAATCAAAACAATCTACACAACGGCTATAGTCGATTGTATGTTTTTTACTGTCGATACAAGCAGCTTTACATTTGGTAGCACACAGACCACATCCATTGCACTTATTTTTGTCGATACGAACCTTGAAGAGAGAAAAACGGCTCAAAAGCCCTAAGACAGTGCCTACCGGACAAATAGTATTACACCATGTGCGCCCATGTTTCCAGGCCAGAATTCCTATAATCGCAAGAGTGACCAATGCTATCATAAAAGAGGTCATACTCAGAATAGAGGCATCGGTCTGATAAAAAGTATAATTTTCAAATCGTGAAAAAACAGATTCCAGCAAATTATTCCCGGACATGTATACAGGTTTAAATACATTGACCGCAATCCGACCATATGCGCTATAAGGATCCAACAATCCGAGTATTAATGTAAAGCCACATGCAAATGCAAGGACCGTAACACCTACAATTACCCATCGAAGAATATTTTTTGCCGGACTATAACCATATCTTTTCCTTTTCTTTCCTACAGATTTCGATACACGTGCCACTATATCCTGAAAAATTCCCATCGGACAAATGGTAGAACAATAGAAACGTCCGAAAAGCAATGTCAATAGAATTAAGAATATAAGTATACCGACACTAAAAGAAAGAAGTGCCGGTATAAATTGCAGGTGAGCCAACCGATGAAAACTATTAGGCAATATGCCTGCGAAATCCAGAAAAAAGAATGTAATCAGTGAAAACAGCACCACTGATATACCTATACGTATCTTTCTCAACATGGTGTTATAACTTGATTCTCTTTACATTCAGTTTATCCAGATTCATTGTTCCCACCTTCAATGCTTCTCCCTTGGCAAGGTGACCTACCGTATCGAGCGGCATTTCGCGCACTTGATTAAAAAATTTTGCGGCGGCAGTATCCACTGCTACAATATCCGGCGATACAAAAAGCCCTTTTGCCAATACTACATCCGAAGCCGATCGTCCGCGCGGACCATTAGTTTTCATAATACGGTAAGCATCGACTACATTCAGAACCGCTTTCTTCTGCATGGTACAGATATCAGCAATACATTGCTGTAAATCGTTCTGATGAAAATAACCGCGGTCCCATACAATTCCCATGTGATTCTTCATTGCAATGGTCAGATTAGCACCGCCATGATTTTTCAGAATAGGCACATTAATCCATACATCGCAATTCAGAATCGCTTCGTGTATTTTGGCCTTTTTCATATTTTTACCCTTAGGCAAATCTACCGGACGATAATATGACTCCAGATGGGCAGGCATTACTTTGGCTCCGGCAGCTTTGGCGGCAGATTCGATACCACTATTTTTATAGCACTTCTGCCAATCGTCACAAGTATGATCGAATACGGTAACCTCTTTCGCACCGGCAGCAAAACATTGTTTTACAATTTCTGCAACCAGTTTCGGATTCGTATTTCCTGCTAATTCCGGTACTTTATCCCATCCAATATTGGGTTTCACAACTACCTTTTGACCGGACTTCACAAACTGTTTCATCCCTCCTAATTCGGCAATGGCACGTTGAAACATAAGCTCCGGTTCATCACCCATCACAGCCACAAGATCAGGCTTGCCCGTGCTATTTACAGCTTGTGTCAATATCTCCATCGCTTCAGAACGTTGTATCGTCATTGCCGCACCGGCAACTGCTACAGTTTTTAGAAAATCCCTCCTGTCCATCTTATTTATTTTCTATGATTACCCACAACCAATAATGCAAGCTCGCATCACATAGGTATGTTTAAGATTTACAAATTCAAATTATCCACGGAAATTTAAAACAAGTTTCATCAAAAAGAGCATAATCCGCATTCCCATTAACGGCAAAAGTCTTTATCATCCGGGCATCTTGCATCAGTTCTTTAGCCAGCATTATTGTAGAACCGGTTTTTATACGGTCATCAACCAAAAGAATACGTTTATTTCTAAAATCGAAATCAATAGGTGCCAAAAGCTTCGGCCGGTCATATTTGGGATGCTGATACTCATCCCGCAAGTTTATCTTCAATAAATGAACCTCTTTTTGCAGACGTTGATTAATAATACCTGCCGGCACAATCCCACCATTGGCTATAGCTACTATGATATCGAATTCATCTTCAAAAGTGATAGAACGAAAACGATCCATCACTTCATTAAAAGTTCTTGCCATATCAGTTATATTTTAGCAATTCCTCTTAGTAAGGCATAACCACCGAGCCACTGAATCAACATCCCCGGAACTCCCATACGGAAATCTTGTATAGCTATCCAAAAATTTCTTTCAATCACCCATTCAAAAGCTGTACCTACAACTTGATAAGCAAGTATCGCCACAAGAATGGCCGGCAATGAAATTTTCTTTGCATAACGAGCCGCCAACGCAGACGATCCGGCAAATAATACGGATTTAATAAGAAGAATCGGAAGTACAGCAGCAGAAGGCATTGCAAATAATAAATGATTAATAACCGGAGATAATACAGCAGTCAGCAAACCGACCCGGAAACCATATTTATAAGAAGCTATCAGTGTAAAAAAGTAAATAGGCAATAGGGTAGGACCTCCGGCCGGAATCAAATGACATAATTGGGGTAATACAATATTGCCTGCCACAAATAGCAAAGCAAACAGGTACGTTTTCACATTACTGTAATTCAGTGAATAAAGCTTAGCAGTTGTTTCCATTTTTATTTTTTGTTTTTTGGTTAGTAGCGTTATAAAATATAAGATTGCATTCCACCGGAATGGTTTAATCGGATTATGAATTAAATCATGTAGCAAATATTTCATTAAATCACAGCAAAATAAAATCAGTTATTACAAAGATATCAATTATTTACTTTCATAATCCGACCGATATATATCAGTCAATAAGATTGATACGTTTTTTATAAAGAACGAGAGGATATTGATAGGCTCATCATTAAATCACCTTTTCATTTACTAATAAAGGGCAAACATTATCATTTCAGGTTTTTCTTAAACAACAATACCGGCAAAACCTCTTTCAGCTTTTCCTTATCCGTAACGGCAACCGTCATTGGCAACAGTCTTCCACTGGGTTTTGCATTATAAAAATCCTCCTTTATAGTATCAGAGATGTCAGAATCAACAATAGCATTCAAATGTTTCTCCGTGAAATAGAACGATACTTTGAAATAACCATCAAAAACACCGATCCACCCCAAGTTCTTCTTTTTGAACATCATTTTACACAACCATGCATTACCATCTTTGTAATAATTCCATTCCGGCTTTATATCCAATCCGGAGAGTACATTATCCCATTCTTCAAAAGCCGGATAGCTATCGTGAAGTACACTGTTCAAGACTTCCGGCGTCGGAAGAACATGCTTGTCTTTTAATGCTAAAATTTCCATATCTGTCAGTTTTGTATCCCTATATTTATTCTGCAAACATCCCATACAATCCCATGCCGATACAAAAATAACAGTTTTTTCTTTGTTTGTACCATTACTACTCTTAAATCAGTAATAATGGTATGTATATCTGTAATCTATATTATAAAAAGTTTTGAGATCAAGAATACAAAGCTATTTTTCTTAGTCTTCATGCATTCTTACAATACCTCCTGCCGGCAGAGTAAACCAAAAAGTAGAACCTTTACCCTCTTGAGAACTGACACCTATCTCTCCACCTAAATGGGATATGATTGTTTTACATATGGAAAGCCCGAGTCCGGTTCCTTGTATGAAACTGTTCAATTTGACAAAACGGTCAAAGACATCCGATACTTTATCGGCCGGTATACCATATCCTGTATCTTCCACATAAAAGTAAAGATCACCGGAATCCTTCAATTTATAACCTATATGAATATGGCCCTTAGGAGTAAATTTAATGGCATTATTCACAAAGTTGTGTACTACTTGTAGAAGACGGTTACGATCACTGTGCACAACACATTCGAATATACGATCTGTAAATGCAATATCCAGTTCTGAATTGTTTGCTTTTAGATGAGCTGTCTGAGCTACTTCCGTCAATAGACTATTCAAGTCGATCTCAGAATAAGTAAACTCTAACGTGCCTGCTTCAATTTTCGACAAATCGAGAATATCACTGATAAGCTGTAACAACAAGGCATTATTATTCAGTATAATATCTGCATATTCTTTTTTTTCTTCCGGATCATCCGTTTCTGTCAGTAGTTCAGAAAAGCCGACAATGGCATTAAGCGGTGTACGGATTTCATGACTCATATTAGCCAGAAAAGCAGATTTCAACATATTGCTTTGCTCCGCCTGTTCTTTGGCTAACCGCAGAAAATGCTCCATTTCTTTCTGTTTCGTAATCACCATTCCCGAACCGATTATACTAACCGGACGCCCTTTCGCATCATATCTGGATACGGTTCCCTGTTTGTGTACCCATTCATATTCACGGTCATTATACCAATGTATCTGATATATTTCATGAAATTCAGTCCGCTTGCCTTCCCGTAACTCACTAAACACCTTTGTTATACGTTCACGAAAATCAGGATGAATTTTTTTCAGGTATTCATCTATAGAAATGTTATACCTTCCATGCCCGTCAGGACCCGGCGAATCTTCATGATGATAAAAGTTATAGTCGGTAGAAAAAGTATGAGTTATAAAATCGGCACTCCATGGAAGTACGCCGGCAATATTCAGAGCGGATGAAAGCACCGAATTACTCGTTTCGAGTTCTTCCTTTGCCTGTCTTAATGAAAGCTGTGCCCTTTTTAATTCCAGTTGAGACGCATTTTCTTCCGGAAGATCACGTGCCGTAACGATTACCCGGTCGTTGTCTATCAGAGACATCTGTATTTCATAGCAATGCTGATTGCCGTTCTCTTCCATATTAAGTTCGAATATCTCGGATTTCCCGGACGAAACTGTTGTCTGGAAATGTTTCATATATACCCGTCCTGTTTCCCAATCAAGAAAAGCATCTATTTTCTTACCGACCATTCCCTCCGGATTGAAAGGTAAGTTACCGCCAGGATTGACAATATTCAAAAGTGTGGCTTGTTTATTATACACTAAAATCATCTCCGGAACCGTTTTTATCGCATGTTCATGTGCGTCTGCAAAAATTACATTATTCATTATCTTGCTTATTTTTGTATCAATTATCCTTCTCGATAATAGTAGGACTGCCAAAGCCTATTTATCGCATAGCATTAATTAGAACAAAACTCTGATTAAAAAGTTTTTAAGAAGATAATTTTGCCTTAAACGGCCCATTATTTTATTACAGGGAACAAAAAACAGTTTCGGATATTTATTTAATAATAACAGGATCACCCAAGAATTTCGGGCTCTTATTCGTATATAAATCCATAAACAGTTTAACTCTTGCAAACTTCTCCCGAAGTTGGGTCTTGAATCCGCTATATGCATCCACATCCTGCGCATTATAACCAATAGCCTGCAAACCTTTTGCCTGTGCAATGTATATGGCCCGGCGGTTATGAAAATCCTGTGATATAACCGTAAAACGATGTTGTCCGAATATCTTTTCCATGCGCACTACGGAATCCAATGTCCTGAATCCGGCATAATCCAGATAAATCTTATCTTCAGCCACCCCTCTTTTTACCAGTTCATTTTTCATATCTTCGGGTTCATTGTATCCCTCACTACTATTGTCGCCACTGATAACAACGGTTTCTATCTTTCCGGCTTTAAAAAGAGCAACAGCAGCCTGTATCCTGTTTTGAAAGTACTGATTGGGAGCACCCGAACGGAGGGTTTTGGAAGTACCCAATAAAAGCCCCGTTTTATTGCAGGGGATAGTAGCGGCATCTTTGTATATCAATGTATCCGTTTTATGTTCCACCGTATAATTGGCAATAATCGTAATAGCAACTATCAGAATGATTCCACTCGGAATACCCCATTTTATTATTCTCCGCCGTTTAAGTAATTTTATCGGACTTCTCATATCATTTTCTTTTATACTTTTTTCAGATCAGGAAGAAACCAAGTGACCAATCCTAACAATGGCATAAATGCACAAACATTGTAAACAGCTTCAATCCCGAACCTATCCGCCATATTTCCCAATACGGCAGAAGCAATACCGGCTATTCCAAAAGCAAAACCAAAGAATAATCCGGATATAAGCCCCAATTTATTAGGAAGCAACTCTTGTGCATATAGCAAGATAGCGGGAAAAGCGGAAGAAAGCATCAGACCGACGCAAAAACTGAGTATCACCGTACCTGCAAGCCCCACATGCGGCATCAGCATGCTAAAAGGAGCTGTCCCGAGAATGGATACCCAAATTACATATTTCCGTCCGATCCGATCACCGATGGGGCCACCGACTAATGTCCCGACAGCCGTAGCAATCAAGAACACAAAAAGAAAAAGCTGGGATTGCTGCACGCTCACCCCAAACTTATGAATCAAATAGAACGTATAATAACTGTTGAGACTTGCCATGTAAATATATTTAGAAAAAATCAGAACAAGCAGGATACTAATGGAAAGTACTGTTTTATTCATAGGCAACGGCATTGCCAAATGCGGTTTCATCGCTGCAGGAGCACTTTTTATCCGAGTTAAGTAACCTTTATACCATCTGCACACAGGAATCATTACTAAAATAGCAATCAATGACAGAATGGCAAATAAAGAGATATGGCTACGTCCGTAAGGAGCAACTAACAAAGCAACCAACAAAGGTCCTAATGAGCCTCCCAGATTTCCGCCCACTTGAAACAAAGACTGGGCAAGTCCCCGTCTGCCACCCGAAGCCAATGAAGTGATACGTGAGGCTTCCGGGTGAAGCACAGAAGAACCGATACCTATCAGGAACACAGAAAAGAGCACCCAATGCAAATTAGAAGCAAAAGCGAGATTCAGCATACCGGTCATCGTAAAAAGCATTCCTGCCGGAAGTGTCCATGCCACTGGACGTTTATCAAAAAAAAGTCCGAAAATCGGTTGAAAAACAGAAGCTGACATCTGATAAACCAGTGTAATCAGTCCGATCTGAGCAAAACTAAGGCCCAAATCGTCTTTAAACAGAGGATATACCGCCGTTATTACAGATTGCAATAAATCATTCAGGCAATGAGAGATACTCAATGCTACAAGTATAGGAAAAGCGATGGAACTGACTGGACGTTGCGGATTCTGTATCATATTGACAACCTTTTGTTATTCTTAGTTTTGCAAAATCGGCTGCAAATGTACAAAACACAGATAGTCTAAGCGAACAAAAACGCTATTATTTTCTCCTCTTCCGATCAAGCATAATAGTTCATACTAAACAGGATACCTAAAAACATCTGCTTATTCTCTCCAATGAATATAGTATATAAAACATTATTTATCAGATAATTGTATCCGTTCCTTTATCTTTCCCCAAGCATGTGTGTCGAACAGGCAACTACTACGCATCGTGTGATACATTTCCTTAAATCGGGACATCGGCACTGTATAACTTAAAATATCCGGCTCAAAATAAGGACGTACAGACGGATCAAAGAAACCGATAAAAGTTCTTCTGCCTCCCCTGTGATTCTCCAGAATAGTCTGTGTCACTGTAACGCTGCAACCGGAACCGAATTGTGTGACAACAGCATCTTCCGAATTATTATCATAACAGGCCCATGTCACCAATCCCGAAAGTATATCGGGAGTTGCCAGAAACAAGACACCTTCAATAAGATCCAAAGAATCCACTTTATCCATACGTGCAAAATGCAGATAACGATTCTCTGTTTTTGTTACCCCTAACCGGTCGATATACTCAATTACCATTTCCGGCGTTTCTTTATATTTTTCTTTTAAAGAAACAAAAGTCGGTACACGTTCCGGCATATCGGTAAAACCTGTATAGAATTTACCGCCGCCACATCCGATAACATCGGCATTCAAACTGACCGTATGTCCTTCCCTTACTTTTCTCATGTCTTTGAAAAAGCAACCGTTTATCTTTTCTGTTTGATTTTCGAGCGTATCAGAGTACCAGAATACAATAGGAAGCTCCGTGTTTTCTCCGAAAGCCGCTTTGTAATTTGCTATAAACGTCTTTATTTCCATGAGTCGAGTTTTAAAAAGTTCCACATTAAAGAAAAGCATTTCCTGCAAAGATAAAATAAAGAATGACACTTCCTTATAAACAGGAGTTAAATAGAAGAAAAAAGAAAATCAAGTGCCATATTACTAATATTTGTATAGTAATTACATTTAATTATCCGGGCATTCCATTTGTTTTACTAACTTTTTGTTATCTTTGGTACAAAATAAACTCGTTAACCGTGTAATAATAAAAAACAACCGACGTATTATGAATCAGGAATTAGTAATGAGCCCGCATTTGTTAGTGGCTTTTCTCCAAAAACCGGCTTCCGAATTTACGAAAGCAGACATCATCACGTATATTCAAAAAAACGACATCCGTATGGTTAACTTCATGTATCCCGCTGCGGACGGACGATTGAAAACACTCAATTTTGCAATCAACAATGCCGCCTATCTGGATGCAATTCTGACTTGCGGCGAGCGTGTGGATGGTTCCAGCCTGTTCCCGTTTATCGAAGCCGGCAGCAGTGATTTATATGTAATCCCCCGTTTCCGGACAGCTTTTGTCGATCCGTTTGCCGAATTACCCACCGTAACCATGCTTTGCTCTTTCTTTAATAAAGATGGCGAACCATTGGAAAGTTCTCCCGAATATACCTTGAGTAAAGCCTGTAAAGCATTTAAAGAGGTGACCGGCATGGAGTTTCAAGCAATGGGCGAATTGGAATATTATGTCATATCAGAGGATGAAGACATGTTTCCGGCAACCGACCAGCGCGGCTATCACGAATCGACTCCTTATGCCAAATTCAATGATTTCCGTACGGAATGTATGGCATACATCGCACAAACAGGCGGTCAAATAAAATACGGTCATTCTGAAGTAGGTAATTTTACACTGGACGGCATGATCTACGAACAGAATGAAATAGAATTCCTTCCGGTACGTGCCGAAGAAGCAGCCGACCAATTGATGATTGCCAAATGGGTGATTCGTAATCTGGCTTTTTCTTATGGATACAACATTACGTTCGCACCGAAAATTACTACAGGAAAAGCCGGTTCCGGACTGCATATCCATATGCGCATCATGAAAGACGGACAAAACCAAATGCTAAAGGACGGTGTATTGTCCGAAACAGCCCGCAAGGCCATTGCCGGTATGATGGAATTGGCATCTTCCATTACTGCTTTTGGAAATACGAATCCGACTTCTTATTTCCGGTTAGTGCCACATCAGGAAGCACCTACCAATATTTGTTGGGGTGACCGCAATCGTTCGGTATTAGTAAGAGTACCGTTAGGGTGGTCGGCAAAGACCGATATGTGTATGTTGGCCAATCCGCTGGAAAGTCCAGCCAATTATGACACCACACAAAAACAAACCGTAGAAATGCGCTCACCGGACGGTTCGGCAGATATCTATCAGTTAATAGCCGGACTGGCCGTAGCTTGCCGCCATGGTTTTGAGATACAGGATGCACTGGCAATAGCCGAAAAAACTTATGTAAATGTCAATATACACAAGGAGGAAAATGCCGGCAAACTAAAAACTTTGGCCCAATTGCCGGATAGCTGTGCCGCATCCGCCGATTGCCTTGAAAAGCAGCGCTCGTTCTTCGAAAAATACAATGTATTCAGTCCGGCCATGATAGATGGTATCATTACCAAACTACGTACTTATAACGATGCCACTCTACGCAGCGATATTCAAGATAAACCCATCGAAATGATGGAGTTGGTTGAAGAATATTTCCATTGCGGATAGTCATAGAATTTATAGACTCTAATACCCCGGTACTACTTTTGCAATACCGGGATATTTTTATATTATTCTATACATATTACAAATATTCGTCCCGGATTTGTCATCTACTTTTCGAACTTAAAAACATATAGAATATGTTTTTGTTTAATAATATACAGCATTATGTCCGTTATCTTTGATACCTTTATCACATTTTAAAAACTGTTGTTGTAATAATGCCCGATAAAAGTATGATGAATTTACGTAAATTACTTCTTTGGATATTAGTTAGTATAATAATATTGTGTGCATTAAGGTATGGCATATTAGAATGTGCCAACCAATATATCTATAATTTGCGTAACACACATTTTCCCTCCTTTGCCTATCGCTATGATGATTTTTTGCCCTATATTCCGGTAGTGATCATGTTCGGAATGAAATTGGCGGGAATAAAAAGCCGGAGCCAATGGAAGCCGATGTTGATATCCACCGTTTTTTCATTTGCACTTATGGGCATCACTATCTGCTCTATCAAATCATTGGCAGGTGTACTCAGACCCGATGGTTCCGACTTCCTATCCTTTCCTTCCGGACACACAGCAACGGCTTTTACCTCGGCCTGCCTTCTATACAAAGAGTATGGTCCTAAGAGTTCATGGATAGGTGTAGCAGCCTTTTTGCCTGCATTCATCACAGGGCTTAGCCGTCAATTGAACAACAGGCATTGGTTGAGTGATGTGGTAGGCGGCGCTGTCATTGGAATTCTGATGGTAGAAGTGGGATACTATTTATCCGGTTTGTTATTCAAAGAAAAAGGGAAATAGATCATCACTTGCTTCCATCGTCACATTTCTGGTGAACACCTCATCCTTAAAACAGTAGGTGCAATATTCTGCGTTTTGTGACAAATCGGCATTAGTACCAAATTCTTCTGCGGATTTCATATCCATTCCACAACTTTGGCAAATCGATTCACTCATCATTTTTTATTGTTAAGAAGTTAGTTTTTGATTGACCCGGTTCATTTATTAATGATTACTTTCCCGATCTTTGACAATCTTCTATGAATAGAAATTTATTCCATCCAATTGATAAACAATGGCAATTTAAAGAAAAAAGAGCAAACAACCAAAATGCATATAAAAAAACTCTCCGATAGCACCTTTGATATATCTCCGGAGCATTCTTTACCAATCTATCTGGCTGCGGAGAGCCTATTCAGACTTTCCAAAAGCATGAACAGATATTAGCATAAACTATATTATTATTTCAAAATATTAGAATATTTGGCCTTGAGCAATCCATAATCTTTATAGTTGAATTGTAGAGAGAGTGACGAAAGTACCTTTTTTTCCGTTTCAGGACTCCAATAAATTTGGAGCCTGTCACATGTCCGAGTAATAGCTGTATAAAAAATATTATGAGTTATCATATCTTCAACATCATGGGTTATCACAACTTTTACTGATTGGAATTCCAAACCTTGAGCCTTATGTATTGAAACTGCATATGCCACCTGAAAAGGCACTACCGTAGAATCCGATTCTATATCTTCATCTCCGTCATCGTTTTTCTCCACTGTAAGTTTTATCACTGACGTCGTTTCGGACACCGGCGGGCATAACTCCAATTCCGAATATTCAAGATCAAGTTCATTAAGAATAGTGTTAACCTCAAGCGTAAACTCAATCAAATCATCGTGTTTAGTAATCCCAAGAATTTTTCCCTTTAAGTTGTTGTATATCCAGGGTGAAAAGCGTTCGGTTTCATTAAACAAAATCGGATCATCAACTTTATATGTCAATATATCCCATTGGACAGGTGGGTTAGGATTATTACTTTGAAGAAAACGATTAATATTATTTATTCCATACAAACCGTCATAATTTAAACAAAGAATGATCTCGTCATCATGTGATTTTGTAAATATTGAGTTATCAAGATTTTTTGTATAACCATGTTTTGTCAAGTATTCAAGAATGTCAGAGGAAAGAGTTCTTACTTTATTCCATACAGCAAGCAAACCACTCTGGGAAGTACGATAGGTTTGCTTCAATTCTACACGGCAGCTACCTTTAATGGCATAATATGCTATACTGAACCAATTTCCGAAGAGAATTGATTCAATCTGATACATATCTCCTACAAGAATGAGCAATTTGAATTGCCCCTGTTTTAGTATATCATTCATGTCTTGATTACTTACAGTACTGCATTCATCAATAAACAGAAGATCCCATTCCTGCTTTATGGATTTTCCAGCCAAGAACTTGGCGATGGTCATGAATGTTCCATCATATGAATCAACTTTTCGACGTAGATTCTCAACAGCTGGATTAGTATTGGCTAAGTAAATTTTATTTTTATCACCCTAAAATCCGCAAGCAATCTCAATGGCAATC
>NZ_HF991094.1:4063-14519 GCF_000432295.1 Bacteroides sp. CAG:189 | reverse complement strand
GTCACCACCGGGATAAACCGGATTCTGAGAAAGATTTTTCTCTTCAAGAGGAGTTCCGTAACCCGTAACATTTACATAAGCACGTGCATCACCACTACGAAGGATAATTCGTCCTTCCGTTACTGGTAAAGTGCTATTCAGTGTAATAATAATTGTCTCCCCATTGGAACCAGCAGGCAAAGTTGCCGGATAAACTTCTAATCCAGAAGTTGCCGTCAATTTAATATCCTCCACTAAATTCTGCGCATTTAAAATAAAAGTCCCCGACTGTCCTGTTCCATTTATCACCATATGCGACTGGGTTACAGAAGATTGAGCTGCCATCAATTGCATTGATACTTTCGGTGCTCCTAACGTCACCACAATTCCGTCATCACTATCTGCACTTTGCACAGAAGCGAACGAGCTCCTCGGCATAGATAATGCCAATGCCAAGAGCGAAACAAAGAAATAATGTTTCTTCATGTTTTTCATGAATTTAAATTAATAATTAAAATATGATAGATTTCTCTAATTGCTTTTTACGATTTTCAGACTACCCAGATTACCTACACGAACCAGATATATTGCAGCCGGAAGATTGCTAATATCTAAAACATCAACCGTCGTACGAGAAAGAAGTAGTTGCCCGGTAACTGAATAGACATCGATTTTCGGCATTATACCGCCGTTCAATAAGCATATTTTCCCGTTGCCATTATCATAAACCAGCATACGAGTAATATCATCCGTCTGTGTATCGTAAATTCCGGTAGCATTCCCTGTCTCCATCACACACCAACCCACGGTTTCAGATTCAGTTCTACTCGAAGGTGTATAATCAACAAACACATCAATCGTATTAGCCCCCTTGTTTAGTACGCGTAAATTAGCAGCCGGTGACCCGTAAAGACTTTGCATTGCACCGAAGAAGGCATAGTAGGGAGCATAATAATTCTTACCATACCAGATTTGAAAAGGTGTACGCGAACTGGATGTAACCGCTGCATCTTCCGTACATCCCACCTGAATTCTATGTCCGTTCAGCAAACCTTCGCCCTGAGTCATAGCTACATAGCAAACATCTTCAGCAACAACCGGTGCAGCAACAGACTCTTCAAAAGCCAGCAACACTTCAAACCCCTCTCTTGTTACATTACGAACACGAATAGCCGTAGGCAACGCACTATTACCGGTCACCTGCGAACAAAACACAACAGGCACTTCATCGAAAGGAGTATCGAAGAAGACCTTCACAGCATTTTCGGTAACTCCCGCTACATGCCCAGCCCGGGCTGTTATGCCCCCCAATTGATATGTACCGGTTTTGGGAAATATCATATAACCCAACGTATCTTTACTAACAAAAGTCTGATTTTTATTATAATCCCAAAGCATGGGTCCAAACTCACACGCTCCTTGTGTAAGAGAGCCGATACGAGTAGTCATCGGAGTTCTCATCCGATAGGTTTGTGCACCGAGTACCATCACAGGCTTCTCTGTGTATTCCTCACCGAACAGATAAAAGCTCTGTCCCACCGAAGTTATACTACGTCCAAAAAACGGCTGGCTGGCTAAACTATTAAGAGCACCGTATTGAATGATATTCGACATTTTTTTAACCTTACCACCCAGCAAAGAACTGACGCGGTACTTCACCTCTCCTCCGTTCAGTAGTGAAGCGGAAATCAGCGGATCGATATAGGATACCTGCCCGGATTCTGTTCGACCAATCTCCGTATAAGTGCTTCCATTAACAGAGCGTTCCACCAGATAACCATCCACCAATTCATTGTTCACGTCCTCCCAACGAAGCATAATTCCATTCTGCTCCTTATCGTATTGATAGCTAAGCACGGGAGCTTCACGGACAGTCCATGTCGGAATCACCTCTGTGCTGCGGTCAAAAGCCATCTCCGCATTAAAATTGGCGTACACTTTTCCGGCAGGTGTCAAATTGAGATTCTGCCAAAAAAGAGAGCGTTTCTCTTCCACCCAATTATAAACGGAATAGCGTTCGATAAACTTACAAGTATCCATCATAGCCAAAATTTCCGTCATAAACAGACGCTGCTTTTCCTGCTGCGCAGCTTTATCAGAAGGCCAGGTTTCGTGTGTCCAGTTAGCACCGTTGTTCCACTCGGTAATCCATAGTGGCCGGCCGGTCTTCTCGTGTACCTCTTTCAATTTATTGTACCAATCCTTTACGCTACTTACCACAACAGAACCGCCCGATCCGCCCCAATAGGCATGGATAGCGACATAGTCCACACGATAGTTCCGCTTATTACACTCGGACATAAAATCATATAACCAGCCAAAATCAGTAGTAGCCGGAGACCCCACACGCATACCGGTCTGCAAATGTTTAGGCCATTCTTTAATGGCTTGTGAAACGGAGACATTGGACTGTTCCGAATGATCGGGTTCGTTATAGCTCAGAAGATGGGTAAGGCGTTTGTCATTGAACAGCACACTCCAATCACTCTCACCGCCATACCCCCACTTTTCGGGAACAAACTCCTGATTGCGCCACAAGGTTCCTTTATTTTCAGGACCGCGACACCAGTCGGCATTCGCTCCCCAACTGTATACCCAGGTACTGTTGGTCACATCGGCCTGATCTTCAAGATATCCTTCGGGAGGATTCGTTTGGTTATTACCACCGACCCATCCTTTTTTAGAAGCCCACTCCCATTGGAATACACGGATAAAAGATACTTTTCCATTCAGTTCTGCCGGAAGTTCACGAATTTCCAAATCGGCATCATCGGCTATAAAACAACGGCTGTATCCCATACCGTCAGGCTCCGTAGCCATCGTTGCCATATAACCGCGCTTCAGCTTAAAAGAGCTGATCCGATTGTCCTGTGAAAGAGCTTGTTTCATTTCCGACTTTACTTCAGGGGCCGGATTATTGGAATAGTAAAACTCCGGAGCATATTTCGCGGAACTCCCCTTAAAGTCAGCTTCGGTAAATGCTTCAAGCGGCTGAATATCCTGACCGTAAGGAATGATCACCGTGCCCTGCTTATAAATACTGATACGTCCGTTCTTTTCCGGTTCGAACGGCTGCCCGTCGATGAGAACAGATGCTTTATATGTATCGAGTACCGCGAGCGGACGCACATTGTCGAAGAATAGCCACGCATCGGTATGGGTGAGATTCACCTTCACATTGGCAGCCAACGGCGCATCTCCGGTGAGATGCAGATCGATGGCACTATCCAGCGTTTTATCGGCTGTCAGCTTACTTTCTACCTGCACCTCTTTAGCAGTCAGTACGCTAAAGAGAGTGCAAAGCAGAACACACACACATGAAAAGAATTTTCTGATATTCATTTGCTTTTCCGGTATTAATAATTAAGATAAATAGTTATTATGGGATAACAACTTTAAGGACTTTCCTGCGATCACCGTTCTTTACGATATAAATTCCTTTGCCCGGTAAGTAAACAGTCTCTTCATCCGATTCGGCACGGAAGGAAGATACCAAGCTACCCGTCACATTGTAGACGGCCAGTTCACTGCCGGCCTCCAGTCCGCTGAAGTTCACCGCAGCTCCTTGCACCGTGTAGCTAATTTGCATATCTTCCGTCAGCAATTGTTTAAGGGAAGTTCCGGTAGTAATGTCCACCAGACGTACTTCATCAAAATCAGCCCACAAATTGATATTACCTCCCCAATCGTAAACATAACCTCCTGTCACCCCCAACTTCACAATGGCTTTCGTAGCATCGGCGCTTGTAGTGAATGTATAGCTCTTTTCCACCCACTTCTCGTCCAGTTCATTGTACAGCTTCTTTTTAGTAGCCGTTTTGCCCACCTCTTCGAAAGCTACCCACGCAGGAACAATTGTCCCATTTTCGGCATGCGCTGACAAGCGGTAAAGGAAAGTCAACTCGTATTTCCTTGAAGGTTTCACATCGATAGTCTGCTGTAAACCACCGTCACCGAACCATTCGTTCGGTTTCGTCCATTCATAGCGGGCTATACGGATATACTGTTTGTTTCCGGCTTTTGCCGTATCCGAACCGGCCGGATAATAACCAATCTGCCCACGAACCATATATTTATTAAGTCCGGTATTATTATAATCATCTTTTTTATACTCTGCATCACCGGGCTTATTGGTAGCATCCCAACCGGCTACATAACTGATGCAGTTCTTCACACTATTGTTGTCGTACGAGAAAGTCTGGAATTCGGTATCTTCAAAACCAGGATTAGACAAAAGATTTGCCTGGGCATCGT
The DNA here is from genome assembly GCF_000432295.1 of Bacteroides sp. CAG:189. Taxonomy (NCBI): domain Bacteria; kingdom Pseudomonadati; phylum Bacteroidota; class Bacteroidia; order Bacteroidales; family Bacteroidaceae; genus Bacteroides; species Bacteroides sp. CAG:189. The sequence continues at coordinate 10,286 of NZ_HF991094.1, read as the reverse complement.
TTTGGGCCATCAAAGAAGTTGTTCCAGCCAAAGAAAGCACACATAAAAAAGAAGTAAGTTTTTTCATATCACATTAGTTTTTTTAATTATATAATCTTAATATGAATAAGACAGGAAAGCCGCTGCGTTAACAAAACCGACAAAATCGATATGCAAAAGAAGAGAAGATTTGATGAAATGGCTTCTACTATTATTTCAAAGGAGGAGAAAAAAAAAAGGTGAAAGATTCTTCAACCTTATAGAATTAATTTTCCCCCCTCTCGGGGCGATCTATGATAATCGAGAAAAGCCCGTTGTTTCACAACAACAGGCTTTTCGAACTTCTTAATCTTAAAAATACAGTCTTCATGATGTGAAAACCGCCATGTCTTGCCGTGTTTCCATAAAAAGGGAATAACGCAAGACACCTGCGAAGAAATGCTTGCGTTATTCTTTTTTATATTCTCTGCCGGAAAAGCAGGAAGCTGTGTTTATACTTACTTGATGACTACCACCCGGCTGCCCGTAATGTTGTCACCTTGAATAGTAACTACATACGTGCCTGCATTCAATGCCGAAACGGAGTAGATATTTTCGACTGTTTCAACTGAAGATACCATTTTTCCACCGGTTGCGTAAACAGAGATACGACACTTCCCGTCAAGACCTTCGATAAAGAGAGTACCGTCCACATCATACATCGTAAGAGAAGTCAGACGGGTATCCCGGATACCGACACTGGTTTGAGCAGCTTTCAAGGCTTTCTGCAAATCCTGAAGAATCTTAGTAACATCACTCTTTGCATAGTTATCCGGATTCTCTACTACCGCTTTAGCTTTAGCAAGAGCAACATTCAAAGCCGTAAATCCGTCACCGTGTGCTGCTATGAAAGCATCTGTCTCAGCAATGGCAGCATTGAGCTCCGTCAAGTCATTAGGTGCAATCACCGCACTTTCAAATTTTGCGATAGCGGCTTTCAAGGCTTCTACGGCAGCAAGAAGATCGGCTTGAGAGACTTCTACTACATCTATAGCAGCCCGAGCGGCTTCGATGGCTTTACGGTATTGTGAACGGGCAGTAACAGGATAGTTACCCGGTTTGAAACCTTCTACGGAAGCATCCAATTGTGCTTGTGCTTTGTCGATCAGCGCCTGAAGTCCGGTGCTGGCCACAAGAGCTGTTTTAAAGGTAGCAACTGCTGCATTCAGTTCGCCGGTACGGGTATCTACATCAGCTTGAGAGATGGCTTTGCGATCAATCGCTTTCACCCCGTCGATAACGGTTTTCAAGGCATCTATTACCGATTGCGGACACTGGCCTTCACCTTCGCCGATGATGGTGACAGAAGCAAGAGCCGGCTCGGCTATAACCAAAGCAGCATCGAGATTTGTAAATACAATCACAATCTTAGCATCTTTCAGAGCTTTCAGTGCATCGTTCAATGCTTTGGTGCAGGCATCAACTTCTGCCTGTGTCTTACTCAAATCAGTGTCCGCCTCTTTGGCAGCAGTCAAAGCAGCATTAAAAGCATCAATCTTTTCTTGCGGATATTGTCCGTCGAATGTACCGGCAGCCAGTTCTTTGAATTCGTCGACATCGGCAGTGGCAATAGCAGTGTGCAATGCTTTACGGTCTACCGTCAGCGCACCATTTATAAATGCCCGACGTGCTTCCTGCAAGGTATTTAAGTCTCCGATCACCGGCTCAGTGATCGCCTTGACAGCCTCAATAGCTGTTTTGAAAGCATCTACCACTTCCTGCGGACGCTGGCCCTTATCTGTTCCTACATTATCTTTCAAAGATTCGTAAAGAGCTTCGGCAGACTGAATGGCATCATCCAATACCGCTTTTACTGTTTGCTCTCCTGTATGACCAGCGAAAGCTTCTACAATTGTTCTGAACTCCTCGGTCAGTACATCACATTCGGACTGTTCGCTCACCTTGTTGGCTTTATTCTGATATTCGGTGATTTTTGCTTCAAAAGTCTCGATAGCCGTCTGGAAGAACTGACCTACCTCAATACCAACAACGGCAGCAGCAGCTTTTTCGCGAGCAGTTACTAACAAGGCTTCCAACTCGTCCTTTATCACACTATTGGGGTTAGCAAGAAAATTGTTTTCTGCTTTCTGCAGTTCGCTTGTCATTGCATTTACCTCTTCTTGAGTAGCACCTGTCAATGTTTCAGCTTTCACTATTACAGTTTCAAAATCCTCACATTTCTTATCGCTCCACTGACCGATCTCACTACCACGATCAATATTGGCAAGCGTGTTACGCGCCTTGGCAATAGCCGCCTCCAAAGCAAAGCGATTGGGGTCGTGAGGAAGATCCACAACAACGAAATGGAATTGAAGAGCATCGTTACCCGCTGCAAAAGTCTGAAGATTCCAACCTTCACCTCTATTATCGCCAATACAGGTAGAAGCATCAACGGCTGGGAAGATGTTATAGTATTTGACACCATCCACACTGGTCTCATATTTCACGTTCCAGCTTATATTGGAGCTACCCATTGTGAAGTCGGTATTCATATACAAATCACCGTTTTTAATAAGGTAACTACCATCTTCATTTCGTACTAATTCGAAATGTTCGCCTACATTACCGCTCGTCATGTTAGAAACCTGTGTAACCGCTGTTTCAGCTACATTGAAGAAGCCATTGCGTTTACGACCCTGGACACGTACTTTTCCACCATCAGTAACAAATATTTCCGAAGACAGGAATTTGCCAACAGCTCCATTTAAAGCATCAATAGCAGCAGTAATCTCACTCTGGTCAGTAGCGGATTTCACCACGTCTTTGGCGGCAGCAATCGCTACATTCAGAGCATCCACCGCCTTCTGAGGATAGTTACCTATTGCTTCACCAACAACAGCACCAGCCACTATCTTTTCAGCTTTCGAAATGATATTCTCCAATCCGAAAGTGATCAGTTCACCCTCAACAGCTTCTTTAACAATCCACCAGCTATTTCCTACATTGCCTTTATTTCCATACACTTCCGAACCGTCGGTCATGTTATCGGTACCTAAGAAGTTAACACCGGTATATTCTCTGAAACGTACTGTTCCTTCTTGAACACTTACCAGTTCGGCAGTAAATTTAGCTTCGCTCGATGTAGGATCATTCCCTATCTGGATACGCCAACCGTTGCGGGTGACATATCTACCGTCTGATAATTGCAGGTTATAGACATTCTTCTCGCCTTCCACTTCGATCAACCGGAATTTCTGCGCATCAGATGCCACGGGTGTCTGAACAGATAAACCGGCTCCCGAAACTCCCAACAACAGATTGGATGAATAGTGGATCAGGTAATACTGTTTTTCCGGATCCGTCTTAATAACAATTTGTCCGTTTTTGAATTGTCCGATAGCTTCATTGAGCTCTTTTGCAGCAGCATTAATTTCTGTTTGTTCTGTAGCGTTTAAAGCTTCATGAGCAGCCGCTATCGCAGCTTGTAGAATATCAACAACCTCCTGCGGATAATTACCCGACAGATTGCCAACTACGGCATCAGCCAACAGTTTCTCTGCTTCCGAAATCGCTTTTTCCAATGTACTTGTAATCAATTCACCGTCCCTCACTTCCATAAGCGTCCACCAACTCTTCTCTACATCACCTTTATTGGCATACACCCCGGAACCTTCCGTAAGCTCATCGGTACCCAAATAGCCATTTCCGGTTTTATACTCTTTAAATCTTAAAAGCTTTTTAGCAGAGTTAGCCAACTCTATAATAAACTTAGCACCATCCACATCCGGATTACTCCCGGTTTGAACACGCCATCCATTGCGAGTGATGTAACTTCCGTCAGCTAAACGAATATTATAAATATTCTTTTCACCCGTTGCCTCAACCAAGGTAAACTTCTGCGCATCAGAAGCGGAGGGAGATTTAATAGTCGCTTCACTATTCTCAACATTCAATAATAAATTTGTTGGGAAATGAACAAAATAATATTTCTTAGTAGGGTCAACATCTATAATTTTCTGTGAAGCATTAAACACGCTGACTGCCTCATTCAGAGTGCCAACAGCAGCATTCACAGCCGACTGATCATCGGAATCAAGAAAACCTTTGGCTGTAGTGATGGCAGCTTTCAAAGCATCGAATGCAATTTGAGGATACTGCCCGATGCCATCACCGACAGGTGCTTTATCCAATAACTCTTCGGCAGTCTTAATCGCATTCTCGAGAGCAATGGTAATCGCTCCTTCAGGAGCTTCACTCAATGTCCAGTAATGTTTACCGTCCGTACCGCTTTTGTCTGCATATACTCCGGAATTCTCATTGTTATCATCTGTACCCAAACAAGACTTTTGAGAATTTTTTGCAAACATCCCTACGTTCTGTAACTTCACATAATCATCATAAGCCGGCAACAACTTGAATTTTGCTAAATCGTCCGCAGTATCGCCTCCCAATATCGGAGTATAATATCCATCACTCATTATATACTGCCCGGAGGAGACTTCTTTTATGTTATAGACACCCTCTTCGCCGATTACCGGAACAAATTCAAACTTCTGCATCGTACTGGCACCGGGAGACATCATCTTAAATGCCGTGCCATCAAGACTTAACAGATAGCCACTGGAATGCGCAATAAGATACGCTTTCCCCGTCGCAGGATTCGTGATTGGCTCGGCAAACATCTGTTGCGCAAGCAAACACATCAAAACTAAAATCAGAGATTGTAATTTTCTCATAATAGTTCACATTTTGGAGTTAATAATTAAATTTTGTTTATGGTTCTCATTATATTTATTACGGTAGAAGTATTTTCAGATGACAAACATGTCCGGACAGAACAATTTCGGCCAAATACACCCCCGAAGGCAAAGCGGAAACATCCACTCGATGCCCGGATGCTTCGGGCAGCACTTCACTATAAAGCAAAACTCCTGATAAAGAATATATATTGACGCAAACATTCGTTTCGGCCGCCGGCAGTTTAAACTGAAGTTGCCTTCTGTCCGTCAGCAAGCATCGTACCTCTTTTTGGGTATGCGTGGAACTCATTCCCGTTACATCCAACACAGACTTCTCTAACTTCCAGTGCAGATTTCTGACCTGCAAAAAGAGAGCGTCGCGTTCTATCACCTTTCCGTTTTCCACACTGGCATACCCGCCGGTGGCACTATTTTGCAACACATATGTATCTTCGTCCACCGGCAGTGGAATCCACAATTGCGTATGAGCCTCTTCGTTGATACGCTCCACGACCACCGGAGTATTGGCACCACGTGACTGCATCACGCAACGGGCAAAGTGATTGTAAAAACGGAAACCACCATCGGAGATGGGCTGAATACTCCATTGCTGCGCATAATAATCCTCTATCGGATTTTCTAAAATCACAGCGGCACCGATATGGCTGGCACTGCGATCAATACTTGCCACCCGATCGGGATAGGACAGGCTGATCAAGGAGTAATAATAACCGGCATCGGCAGTAAAAGCGGGAAGATCGGGATCTATTTCGGGTTGCACAGTCTCTTCCGTCATTTCCAGATACCATTGCTGACTGCGCAATTCGCGGGGAGATGCCTTAGACTCTATCAACTTATTTCCATCAGCGGCAGAACCGTTGTAATTCTCGATGGCACAACCGGAACGGATATTGACCAGGGCAAATACATCAGGATGTACCGGCACGATCTCCCACAATTGTGACAGGTCGGTAAAATCGGGTTTCACCTGCACGAGACTGGTGTTTTGCCCGCTACCACATGCCGCCAATCCCGAATGACGATTGATCAGGATAAAGCGTCCAGTAGCTACCTCCCTGACAATCCAATCTTGGGTAACACGGCTATTGGACAGACTCCACGAAACCAGTTTCGCACGTTCGGCTGTCGATTCCTCTTCCACATCCATCACATTGCTGGTGTGACGGTTCATTATATGGTAATAATAGTTGGAAACTTCAAACGGCCGGAGTTCTTCTTCTTCCTCATCTTCCTCACCGAAACTATCGGTAAGAAATGCCACGCGGTTCTTGATATAGGTTTTCAGATAATCCACACCGCCGGTGTAGGTATCATACAGTTTCGTTTCAAGATATACCCGTTTATCAAGCACTTTCCAACGATTGAAGTTAAGTGCTTGGGAGCGATCGATCAAAGAAGCAGTCTCCGACACATAAGTAAGTAAATGCTCTTCCACGCCGGAAGCCACCAGCTCTTTCCATCTTTCGTTGACAGCATGTCTGAACCAAGGATCTTTCCACATCTGC
>NZ_HF991094.1:2620-4029 GCF_000432295.1 Bacteroides sp. CAG:189 | reverse complement strand
CAATCCTTAGGGTTATGGGCGGCTTCACGCATTAATTTGTTAGTGGCATCGCCCAAGCGGTTGTCATTATTGAAAGCAATGTCATAATCCCATAACGGACCGAAATAGAGATGCTTATCCTCACGTTTCTTATAAATATAAGTACTCCAAAAAGAATCGGAATTACCGACCAGCTCACAGGCTATGTACCAATCGATCAACGACTTTTCGTCGATCCATGCCCGATACCCCTCTTCCGGGTCGGTAAACTGAGCAGAGAAGAGCACGTCTTCAAAATTACAGATATAATCGGTAATATATCTGCGTTGCTTCATGTTGATTTCGTCATCCTTCGGATACTTCACAGTCACTTTCAGCCCCTTCGGCGTCTGAAACCATACGGGTTCCGAAGAAGCAAAGCCGTCCAGTTCGATCAGATATCCGCCCGTGATGACGGGTTCTTCCGTATCCGTGGTTTCCTGTTCTTCTACCGGTACACGGCCTTTCGCCACTTCCACCTGATCGGAAACCATGTAATTGCCCATGAACTCTCCGTTGAGCACCACATCCACAAAGCGGACAGCAGGCGTAAACTCCATTCCCAAAAATGAACTGACCTCAAAGGCCACGGCATTGCGCATCAGTGTCTTATCGGCATAGTTAGCCAATAAGACCCAACTTTTCGCCTTGGCATTCAGATTCAGCAGGCGCGTTTTCGAATCGAACTTAATACGATAGGGTTTCTTCGCCATCCCCCAAGTGGAATTTCCACGACCGCGAATGCCTAATAGGGCATCGGTCATACACTCCTTTTTATCACTGCTGACAATGGTCAGCTTACCGGATACATAATCTTTTTTTCCGATGGTAGCATTGGGATTATCCGTTTCAATGTAGAAAGTAGGCAGTTGGGTGTATTGTTCCTGCGCCCAAACAGACAAATGGATAATAACAAAGTAAAAAGCACAAAGTAATGTTTTCCTCATGGCTATACTTTTAAAGTTAACTAATTCAATTTTTAAGAGACAGTGCACCCGGCTATCCCTCATTTTTGACGGAAGCAAAGATAGAGCAATCGAATGCGATAAGCGGTAGAATTTTATTCCACAAAAGTGGACAAAAAGGAGGTCAACCCCGTTTCTGGGGCTTTAGAGAAGTATTTGAAAGATTATTCGACCTGACGTCGGAAGTGGTTGCCGGTTCGGCGTAGATAGCATCCCCCTGAAATGCACCGGCAAATTCGCGGACGGAGAACTTCACCGGTTCAACCATAAATTCGGGGATATTAAAGGACTTGAGAAAGCAAGCATAAAAGCCCGTTTCCTCCTGAGGAAGAATAAAAGGTTTGGTAAACCGGCCGGCCGTAGTAAAACCGGCAATATAAGGGCGCGTATAGGAACCGTCGTCCCCACGCGAGCTGAATACAATCC
>NZ_HF991094.1:0-2609 GCF_000432295.1 Bacteroides sp. CAG:189 | reverse complement strand
CGAGCTGAATACAATCCACCGGCCGTTGGACGACCAACTGTGGTAGCTCTCCACGTCCCGGCTATTCACCTCTTCCAACGGACGGACGCTTTTAGTCCGGAGATTCATCAGATAAAGATCGGCACTTTTGTGCCAAATATGAAAAGTGCCGTAATCGGCTTCTGTAAATAATAGGTAGTTGCCATCGGGAGACACACGCGGAAACGTAGCACTCCGCCCGCGCATAGCGGCGTTGTACACCGTATCGGGAGAACCGAAAGTCATCGTCTCCGCGTCGAAAGGAATTCTCATTATATTATATTTCAAGTCGCGGTATCTCATGCCCATCTCCGCCGACCGGTCCTTGCCGGACGGCCGGAAAAAAGCGGCGGCATAATACAGCATCCGCCCGTCCGGCGACCAGGAGGGAAAAGTTGCCAATGAATTCGAATCATTCAGTACCACCGTGAGCCGGTTGGAATCGACATCGTAAAGCACCAGACCGGAATAAGTATCTTGTACCTCTACCTTCTGCAAATCCTTAGAATGGAACAACTGCCCGGTTTTGTTGACAGAGTAGGCAATCAGATTCCGTACAGGATGCCAGGCCGGATAGACTCCGCCCGAAACGGTTTCCTCTGTTTTCAGGTTTACTTTCCGCAGTTTTCCTCCGGACGCTATCACCGTACCACCATAATCCCCCCTGCCGTGAAACTGCATATGATCTGTCCGGTAATTCTGGTAGGAATGGCAATTGATGCACTGTGATTTCCCTTTCCCTCCAAGCACTTGGTTGTTATAGATATCGCATTCGTCGAAGCTTGTCAAGTCGCGTTGCCTGATGGACAGTTCACCGTAAGTCACATACGAAGGCTCTATCAGGCGGTAAGAGAGATAGCCGTCAATGGGATTGGGAGAGACACTATTTTTGATAACCGGATATTTATACCAAATGCCCTGTTTTTTCAGATAGATTTCAAACTTAATCTCACTTCCCTTATTGGCATCCAGCAAAGAACGCCATAATTTGAGTTCAACCTTCACATCTCGGTCATAGCAATATAATTTCTCGCCACTGCTACCGCTGATACAAGTGAGATAATCATCCGCCTCCTCTTGTATACGGAAATTCAGCGGCGCTATATTACAAGGAATCACGGTGTCGCGATAATCGGGCTCTATCCGGATGGTGGTCATCATATCGACATACTGGTCCGGCACGGCTTCACGGCAACCGTTGAACAACATCAATAACAAAATGATATATACATATTTTTTCATATTATTCCTCCTCATTATCAGAAAGGTCTCAACATATCGTTCATATTAGGGCATACGGCCATACATTCCATTTCGATCAGCCAGCCGGGACGACATACAGGCGCCAATACATATACTGCCGGTACCTCCGGAAGCATGGACTCGATGAAAGGTTTGATAACCGGATAATCCGCCGGGTCGCGCAAATAAACAATCAGTTGGGCGAGGTCATCAAAATTCGCTCCCCCCTCACTCAACAAGCCGAGTATATTCATCAGCGCCCGTTTGGCCTGCGCCATCACATCCTGCGGATAGAGAATCTCGCCATGCTTGTCAATGCTGGCCGTACCGGATATAAAAATATGATTCCGATCGCCATAATTCACGATGCTACCCCGCTCAAAGGTCACCCCATAGTTACTGGTCGGACTGAGATATTCCAAAGCATGCAGATAATTCAATTGCCCCCGGGACATTCCCCGGATGGCATAAGCGTCCATATAAACCAAAGATTGCGGCAGGCGAAAACGCCCTTCGATTCCGGTACTGGCAATGTAATGAGTGTGTTCCGTAAGCCCTTCTTCATCGAATACCTCTTTACGGGCACGCACCATGCCGGCATAATGCGTATCGACTCCCTGCACATAGATCCATGTGCGTACCAGCTCATCGGCAAACGAAAGATTTCCCTGTTTCAAGGAGGTACGCAAATCGTTAAATAACTCGAGTGTCTGTGTATATTCACCAGTGTCTGCCGTACTATTCAAGCCAGTGTAATAATAATGTTCATAGCCCGAATGTTTCATAACGGTCAGGCCGTCAGCATCTTCCACCGTCGCATCTTCTACAAAATAGCACCAAAGCGCCACTTTGGCATAATCGAGCGGCGCCTGTCCGGTAATGGAAAGGGCACCCGGCAGGTCGTGTTTCAACAATTGCCACTGGTTAGCCGGATCGCTCATAAAATAGCGACGAAAGACTAAAGACATATTCTTGCCGGCAATGCCGTCGGCAGACAATATCCCGACAGCCGTTTCCAGATTTTTTATCTGTTCGGCCGCATTCAGTGAGGTATTCAGCGTGTGCAACATGGCATGGCATTCGGTTGAGCCTGTCTCCGTTCCGAAAAACGAAAGTTGCACTTCCACGGAAATGCTTTTCAATATTATGGTTCTGTATCTCATTGTATATAGCTGTTTTTTGTTGGTTTATGTTGTTCTTTTTATGGATTCTGATTTTATTTTTTAGGGGATAACTCATATTACTCTTTTCAATGGAGATTTCCGTTGCCGGACCTCCCTGTTTCAATCGGTCTTTATATCATTCACAAAAAAATAGTAGAACCAGAAGGTGTCACCGAACCGTTGTCG
>NZ_HF991093.1:0-1365 GCF_000432295.1 Bacteroides sp. CAG:189 | reverse complement strand
ATATTTTAGCTATTTGATCAGCCCAACATAATAAAGCATTCTGTTTTACCGTTAATAATAAGGATTAAATTAAAGTTTTCAATAAATACGAATAAAATTTATAAACAATCAAATGAAAGTAAAGATCATTAGTGCTGCCATCGGGATAGCCTTACTTAGTTCCTGTAAGACAACCAATCAGATTACATATTTTCAAGATATTAACAGCTATTCACCAGAGCTGTTACAAGAAAAAAACATAGATTATGAAGCAAAGATATGCAAAGATGACCAACTGTCCATATTTGTATCTAGTGTTGACCCTAATGCGGTAGCAGCGTTCAATTTACCATTAACGAGTTACCTTGCGGCAGGAGAGAAAGATGTAGTAACAACTCCGACAGTTCAGACTTATTTAGTTGACAGTAAAGGAGATATTAATTTTCCAATATTAGGGAGAATACAAGTAACGGGTATGAGTAGAAGCGAATTAGCCAATTATTTGCAAACTAAAATTTCAGCTTATGCAAAGTCGCCATTAGTTACTGTCCAAATTCTCAATTTTAAAATATCGGTATTAGGTGAAGTAAACTCTCCTGGCACCAGACAAGTGAATAATGAGCGGATAAGCATACTTGATGCCATTGGTATGGCAGGTGATTTGACTATTTATGGAGAGCGAAAAAATATATTACTGATCCGTGACAACAACGGCAAAAAAGAGTTTCATCGCTTTGATTTAACTGCAACTGATTTATTGGAATCCCCTTATTTTTATTTGCAACAAAACGATATAGTCTACGTAGAGCCTAATAAAGCTCGAAGAGGAAATGCTAAATATAGTCAAAGCGATCAGTTTAACGTTTCTGTAGTTTCCACTATTATAGGTGGAATATCTGTATTTGTATCATTAGCCATAGCCTTACTTGTTAAATAAATAACACTGTCATGAATAAAAAAATTTCAAACAATAATGTTCCCTTAAACATAAATTCTATCCTAAAAATGGGACTACGTTATTGGTACATATTTATCATTTCCGGAATCATTAGTGTAGGAATAGGAGGAATATATTTTAAGATGTCAAGACCTGTTCTTAAATTTATGGCAAATATTATAATTAAAGAAGAAGGAGGGAACAAATCTGCTATATCTACTATGATGCTGAAAAGTTTTCCTTTCGGCAATTTGGGAAGTGTGAAAGTAAATGATGAACTATTATTATTAAATACTTTTACAACTTATAGAGAAGCCGTAAAGCAACTAAATTTGAATACGACTTACACTATTAAGAAATTTCCTAAAAATATATATTGCTACAATAATGAGCCAGTAGAAATTAAGCCAATAGCAAATATTGCAGATACATTAAAAAGTATTTTATAT
>NZ_HF991092.1:46491-89449 GCF_000432295.1 Bacteroides sp. CAG:189 | reverse complement strand
TGTTACGCATGATAGGAATAAAAAATATTATCGCTACAGCACACACTGCGGCCGATATTTATCCGAACTTGAAGTTGGTACATTTCATCCAAAAACATTGTATACGTGTATTCACCAACATCACTCTAATTGCTGAAAAATCTTTTTTCGGCAATTCATGTATGTACACACAACAGACAAAATTACAAAAAAGAAACCACTTTACGATCTATAATGCATTGCCTCCGTACATACAGATACGCAAAGATACGCGCAACTTTTCCACATCTGTTACTTTGGGGGTAGTAAGCCGATTGGAAAAGATAAAGGGAATGGACCTCATTATTCCAGCTTTTGAACAAATAAAAAAAGGATATCCGAAAATACACCTTTTAATTGTTGGAGACGGTTCTCTGAAAGAACAAATGCAGCAGCAAGCAAAAGATTCAACTACAAATAAAGATATCACATGGGCTGGCAGACAAGAGCAAGAACAACTGCAGACATATTATGATATGATAGACATCTTACTGATACCATCGCGTAGCGAAGGATTCGGCCTGACAGCCATTGAAGGGATGGCAAGAGGATGCGTAGTAGTAGCGTCGAATGCAGGAGGCCTACCGGAAATAGTGAAAGATAAAGAAACAGGATTACTACATGAGAAAGAAAATATCGAAGACATGGTAAAAAAAATACATCATCTTCTGGAAAATCCTCAAATAATGGAAAGATTCTCCATGAAAGCAACAAAATACGCAAAGCAATTTATACATGGACAGTATACTTTGTTATTCAATGATTTATATAGTAAAATAAGACGCTGAAATTATGTATTTTTTCAACTATATATATTTTCTAATTATCACGGTTGCAGGTGTCAAGTTCCTGTTTACAAAACAGGATATCGTGACCCATCCTCTCGATAAAAAGAAAAAAATACTGCTGGATGGACCGGAATTGTTTTGGGTACTGACCTTCTCTACAGGCTTGTTGGCTTTTTCAGCACCCGGAATGTTAGACTTGATGGCTATCCGATTGATGATACTGGAAATATTCCTTTTGGTTGGACTGTTTATAGTAAAACGAAAACCACAATGGAACATAGTAGTAATTCTATATATGATTTATATGATATGGCTAATTATAGGATTGAGTTATACTTTATCTGCAAGCTATGGATTTCGTGTCATATTAAAATACAGTTATCCTCTGCTGATTATGCTTTTTGCCTCAGCAGCAGTAAGGGACAAAGAGATATTTTTAAAAGCCGGGCTGATAGCCAGAATAGTCGCGATCGTATCTATCGGATTTTCGTTTATCCCATTGATCGGCTATTTGGTTCCGGGGGTATTCTGGTATGGAACAGCACGAAGCATACATTACATATCCATATGCATATTTTCTTTAGCGTTATACTATCACGGCGGAAAAGAAAAAAAAGATTTATTATTGTGTATTCTATTTATGATTCCTTGTATTTTATGGGTATTCCGTACCAGTATCATGGGAACGGCATTAGCAGTAATGACTTTTTTCTTCTTTAGGTATAAATTAAAGTCAATGCCTGTTATATTGGGAGTTTTACTATTATTTATCATTGCTATTTTCAATATTCCCAGTGTGAAAGGAAAGATGTTCAAGGATGAGAAAAACGTCAATATAGAACAATTAAAGCATGGGGAAATTTCTAAAGACGATATAAATAGTAATGCGAGATTCGCTATGTGGGAACATCTACAAAAACTTTTTTATAACAATAATAAACTAACGGGATCAGGCACGGGAAGTATACAAAATTATATGTACTCCAACTATGTTTTTGGGGGATTGAAAGTCCCACACAATGACTATGTTCAAATTTCATGTGACAATGGATTGATTGGAATTGTACTATACCTATTGATCATTGTCAGCATTATCACTCATTGCTTTATAGAATATAATAAAAAGAATAGTATAGCTATAAAAATGTGTGCAATTGTAGCTGGAGGCAGTATTGCAGGAGTAGCATTGACTATGTATACAGATAACGTAGTAAATTACTCAATGGCTACACTTTCTTATCCATTCGGATTTTATGGAATGATGTTAGGACTTATAAAAGGAAAAAGATATGATTTCAGTTGTAATACCACTGTATAATAAAGAAAAGCAAATAAAAAGGACATTACAATCAGTCCTTACGCAGACTTTTCAAGACTTCGAAATAGTCATTGTAAATGATGGAAGTACAGACAACAGCGTGATAGAAGTTGAAAAACTGAAAGATCCGCGTATCCGGTTAGTTCATCAGAAAAATGCAGGAGTATCTGCTGCACGGAACAAAGGCATAGAAGAGGCGAAATATGAACTAATAGCTTTTTTAGACGCTGATGACGAATGGCAGTCAGAGTACCTTGCTTCACAATATGAATTATATCAAAAATATCCAGAATGTAGCATCTATGCTTGTAACTACAAATTTAAAGATGATAATGAAAATATATCAGATACGACTATTCGCAAAATACCATTTCGAGAACATGATGGAATCCTAAATAACTATTTTGAAGTAGCCAGTTGTTCACATCCACCTCTATGGACTTCTGCTGTAATGGTAAGAAAAGAAGCGATAAAAATTATCGGTGGGTTTCCACAGGGAATTAAATCAGGCGAAGATTTGCTTACTTGGGCACGGTTATCATTAAAATTTAAGATAGCCTACAATAAAAAAGCATATTGTATTTTCAATAATGATAAAAACAATTACAACACAGATCAGCAAAAACGTCTCCCTGATATACCGGATATTGTAGGCAACCAATTAGAAAATCTGTTAATTAAATATTCCAATATTAAATATTTAAACACATATATTGCTATTTGGTATAAAATGCGGGCAAGGGTTTTTCTACAAAAAGGATTAAATAAAAATGCCCGAAAGGACATCAGATTGTCTATCAACCATAAATTAACTTGGAAAAATTTAATATTCTACATATTGACTTTTTTCCCTAAAAAAATAATTGATCAAATATTTAAATAAAATATCAGACATTATATCGAATTTTGGTATATTGAAAATCAATTATTTTGTTTTCTACTTCCATATCAACACACATATATTATTCAAAAACATAATAAAAATTAGCACTTAATATTAGTTATACCCAATGAAGGTTAGCATTCTACATACAGATTTTCGTATATATTGGCCTGCTCGCATCAAAGTACTACACTCTTACTTAAAATCTAAAGGAATAGAGTTGACAGTCGTAGAAATAGCAGGTAAGGGGAGCCCATATGCTTTTGCAAAACAGCATGAAAATTGTGGATTACATTGGTCCATTCTTTTTCCTTTTGCTAAGATGGAAGCCCTAAAAGGAAGCGATATTGAAAAAGCAATTAACAGCAAACTAAATGAGTTATCTCCCGATATAGTCATAGCTGGTGCTATTGCATTTCCCTCAGGTGCTATAGCTATAGCATGGGCAAAAAATAATAATAAGAAAGTTATCATTTTTGATGATGCAAAAGTAGAAGATGTAAAACGAAATTGTTTTATAAATTTTATAAAGCAAAACATTTATAATGGAGTCGATGCAATGATCTATCCTTCAATAGAATGGGAAGATACTGGTTTGTTTTGGAATTTCAGAAAAGAACAACTATTCTATGGGTTAGATGTGGTTGACAATTCCTTTTGGCAGCAAAATAATAAAAAACAAATAAAAATAGATCATAAATACTTTTTATCAATAGGAAGACAAATCCCTAAAAAAAACTTCATCTTTTTACTCAATTGTTACAAACAATACAAAAATGCATTCAAAGAAAAATCATATAAGTTAGTATTAGTGGGCGAAGGTGATGAACGCAAGAACATCGAAGCATTTATCCATGAAAATCAACTTGAAAAAGACATAATCTTATTTCCCTATTTACAACAAAAAGAATTAATCTCTATATATCAAAATGCCGAAGCATTTATCATAGCAAGCAAACAAGATGAAACTTGGGGATTAGTTATCAATGAAGCCATGGCCTGTGGGCTTCCTATTATTGCAAGTGAAAAGTGTGGAGCCACACACACATTAGTACAAGAAAATATTAATGGATATGTATTCTCCCCTTCCGATAAATCTGATTTGATTAATAAACTATGCTCTTTCCATTTATCTACAGAAGACAATAAAAAAAGAATGAAAGAAGCATCTTTGAAAATAATAAGTAATTGGGATCTGGATAGATTTAGTAAAGCTTGTTATGAAGCAATACAATATACATGTAGAACGAAGAAAAAAAGACAATCTCTTCTTAGTTCCATTTTCATAAAGCTTTGGAAAGGGAGATATAGACCCATATAAACTTGATTATTTAATATAGACAACAATCACACAATGTAAATTATGCAAATAACTGATGAGATTTCTTTTAGTCCACAATAATTACGGAAAATACAGTGGTGAAGAAGCAGTTGTAGACAAAATGGCTGCCATGTTTCAAAGCCACAACCATACTGTTTGTTTTTACCGTTTGACAACTGAAGGGGCGAGAGATACAATATCTGATAAAATAAAGGGATTCACAGCTGGGATATATTCTCACTCAGGGGTCAAAGGGATAAAAAAAATATTGCGTAAAGATAAACCGGATATAATAAATGTGCATAATCTATATCCGT
Organism: Bacteroides sp. CAG:189; assembly: GCF_000432295.1. Lineage (NCBI taxonomy): Bacteria > Pseudomonadati > Bacteroidota > Bacteroidia > Bacteroidales > Bacteroidaceae > Bacteroides > Bacteroides sp. CAG:189. The sequence goes on along the minus strand of NZ_HF991092.1, from coordinate 84,804 downwards.
TTATTAGTCCGACTGCTCTTTTCGAATGTAAGAAAGCAGGTATTCCAGTAGTAATGACCGTACATAACTTTCGCCTAATATGCCCTACCGGACTATTTATGCGTAATGGGAAACCTTGTGAACAATGTCTGGATAGAAAAAATGAATGGAGTTGCATCAAATACAATTGTGAACATTCCATTTTCAAATCTATAGGATATACGCTAAGAAATGTGTATGCACGTTGGACTAAAGCATATCTGAAAAATGTGGATATGTTCGCTTGTATCACTGAGTTTCAGAAAAAGAAATTAATAGAAGCCGGATATGATAAAAATAAGATTACAGTAATTCCCAATAGTATTGACGCTCCTTGTTCCTACACTCCTACTACCGGAGGGTATATAGCCTATATTGGAAGGCTAAGCTATGAAAAAGGGTATGATTTGTTAGTAGAAGTCGCCCGAAAACACCCTGAAATAAAATTCTGTTTTGCCGGGGCTCAAAGAGAAAAAAACAATACTGAAATTCCGAAAAATGTAGAATTCAAGGGATATCTTCCAAAAAAAGAATTATCAAAATTCATACAAGAATCCCGATTCATAGTAATACCCAGTAGATGCTATGAAGGATTTCCAATGGCCATATTGGAAGCCGCTTGTCATGGAAAACCGGCAATAGTACCCAATCATGGAGGATTTACTGAGATTATCGGTCAAGGAGAAAATGCAATAGGAAAACTATTCGAACCGGGCAATACAGATGATCTGGATAAGCAAATAGCAGAACTATGGAACAATCAGACACTGATAGAAGAATTGGGAGAAAAGGCTTTCAAGAAATTAAAAGAGCATTATGATTCGGAAGTTGTCTATAAGCAATGGGAAACTCTGTTCAGTAATTTAAAAGCTCCTGACATTGATAGATAACCACTGTGGTATGGTTAAAGGAAAGAATATTAAGAAGGTGAGTAGATTTTGTTGATATTTCAGATATATGTAAATGGAGGAAGGAAGAATAAAAGGATTATTAAATGGTAAAAAAATGCAACATACTGGCTCGCTTTTAAAATGTTGATTATTAGCACTGTATAAACTTCTGTATTTTCTCGTAGAGTTTCGGGGTGTTTCTCGTAGAGGAATCGGGCGAAACTCTACGAGGAACGGGGAGTTGCTCTACGAGAAATTAACTGAATATCCATAAAATGTGACAATAGTGCATAGTAGTAAAGGTAGAAATATTCATTAATTGTAATATTAGTGAATATTCTCATGGGGAGGGGGTATATTAATGATCGTGTTAAAACTACAGTCTAAAATATTTAGACGATGTATTGCCATTTGTCTATTGTTCTCCTATCTCTTAACCAATAACTTATTTTACTCTTACGTCTGCTATTGGAATGACAAGCCTTATATCACCCCTCAATGGGATCCGGACAAAAAATATAAAACAGGAATCATAATGGGAGGATTCGGATACATGGATAAATCAACCGGAAAAATAGGCTATGTGATGTACGACAAAAGTAGAACACAGAATGGAATCAGGCCGGACATGAGAAACAGGCTGTGGCGAGCTGTCAGCTTATGGAAAGAAGGACATCTGGAGAAGATACTGATCACAGGAGACATGGTGGCAAACATACATAAAGATGGAACCTCAGAAAAGAACCTGTTCCTTAGCTATATGAAAAAGTATGCCGGAGTTCCTCCGGAAGCATTCATTTTTGAACAACAATCGGAAAACACATACGAAAATGCACTTTTCACATCAGCAATTCTTAAACAGAAAGGGATAGCAGGGCAGGATTGTCTTTTAATAACCACCGCGTCGCACATCAGACGCAGCCTGAAATGTTTCTCCAAACAAGGGTTCAACATGGACTATTTTTCCGTAGATGCAAGAAGTCCTCTTATGATATCTGCTAATTGGTGGAAGCCGGATATAAAGGTGCTCACGAAATGGAAAGAGCTACTACACGAATGGGGAGGTAGCATCGTTTACAGAACCAAAGGTTATATCTAAAAATGAAATTATGTTTTTTGAACTTAGCAAATTTCTAAACTTCTTTCTTATTTCACCTATCAGTTGGATGTTTTTCTTGTTGATAGGCTTTTGTTTGTTTAAGAGAAGGCGCAGGAAAAAGGCGTGCTTGATCAGTTGTATTGCTTTGTTTCTAATTTTTACTAATAATTTACTGGTAGATTATGTAAAATATCTAACTGTAAAAGAATACAGTGCAATGACAATCTCAGTGGGAAAACAATATAAACTTGCTATCGTGATGGGAGGATTTGCTTCTATGAATAGAAATACCGGGCAAATGCAATATGAACTTGATCGGGCAGACCGAATTTGGGAAGCTGTGAGGCTTTGGAAGAAAGGGGGTGTAGAAAGGATTTTGATTACAGGTGATCCTACTTCCATTATTCAGAAAGATGGGACCTCTACAAAAGAATTGTTTCTTAACTATATGGAAGAGTTGGGAGTACCTCGTTCTGTTTTTCTCCTTGAACAACAGGCTCGAAATACACGTGAAAATGTAATATATGTTCGGAGTATTCTTGAAACAGAGCGAATAACAGAAGAGGAATGTGTACTTATTACTTCCGTTACTCATATGAAACGCAGTTTGAAATGCTTTGCTAAAATTGGGATACACTTGGATATGTATCCGGTAAACACTTACATAAGGCCGGCTAATATAAATCATCGCTCTTTTTATCCGGATTGGGAAGCCGCAATGAAATGGCAGGAACTGTTGAATGAGCAAATAGGGGATATTGTTTATTCATTCGTAGGGTATATTTGACATTTTTATTCATTTTATGGAACGATATTTTAATATCAATTACGAGTTTGATAAAGTTCGTATTTTGGCAGCAGTTGAGGAACAGCTTCAACAAAGCTCTTCTGGTTATGTTTGTGTAGCCGATGGGGTCATATTAAATACAGTTAATAGCGATGCAGAATATATGCATGTGGTTAATAACGGTATGTTTTCTATTTGTGATAGTAGTTATGTACCAATCTATCTTCGTTGGATTTATGGAATAAAGCGTTCTCAATATGCCGGGAGTGATATATTTAGAGATCTTGTTCATCAAAAAAAATATCGGATGTTTTTTATGGGAGCATCACAAACGATATTGAATGGACTACGGTCTAATTTGTCTCAAATAGATAAGCGTATTGATAATATGACATTTTATGAATTGCCATTCTGTGATGTGGAAGATTTTGACTATCAGAATATTGCTCAAATGATAGAGAAAGATAAGGCAGAAATTATTTGGATTGCATTAGGAGCTCCTAAACAAGAAATTTTCATGAATCGACTGCAACCACATTTACGGAAAGGAGTAATGATTGCTGTTGGAGCTGTTTTTAAATTTTATAGTGGGTGTAGCGTACGACGTGCCCCTGGCTGGATCGTCCGATTACACGGAGAGTTTGTCTATCGAATATTTAGTGAACCTAAAAAGCAAATACAGCGATGTGCTTTAATTCTTTATACGCTTCCGTCTTTATTATATAATGAGTGGAAAAGGAAACATAAAAAAGAATCATCAACAAAGATTTCTACTTGGCTTGTTCTTTGATAGGGGAGTAGGATAAAACTCTAATAAAAAAACATAAAAATCAAGGCTTTAATTGGGTTTTGGTGATCTGTCTGGGATTTATAATTTGACTTTGTCTGATTTTTATTGATTTTGTATGGTGTTATGAATCAGTATGTTATAACTTTATTTCTATTTTCTAATAGCACATAAATTTTGTACGATTAAATAAAGAGTGGGGAGTAAATAGACACTTACTCTCCACCTTTTTTCTTTTCATATTTGTTTCAAAATAACAAATAAAGGAATAAAATATATGATGGAAATTAGTTATAATTGTAGAGCATTTTTACATAAGAATGGCTAGGCTATGATTCGCGTCAGATGGAATAAAGAAGCGTGAAGTTGTATTTTCTGTGGGTTACAATGATGATCCTATAAAAATGGTATAATGAGAATCAAAGAACCAGATAAAATACTACTCACAAAAAACTGGAGAGAATACATAAATCACACTCCAAAAGATTACTATGCCATGAGAAAATCATTTATATTTTATGTAAGGATACTTGCTTTAACCAAGTAAATGCATTTGTAGAATGATACGGAGAAAATAGACTTATTTTGAAATTATAATGGAGAATATTAATGAGTAATATCTTAATATTTGTAATGTAAATGCTTAAACAATAGTTAATTTCTTTCATAAATTTGTGAATTTATGAATTGTACAATAATTTTGCAGCCAAATTAATTTTAAGAAGAAATAATATGAGATCGTTTTTATTAGGATTATTAGCTATTGGCCTTGGCTACACGGCAAATGCACAAACCTCTAAGGAGGAGTTACAACAGGCAAAAATAGATTCGCTGACTACTGTTATTCAAGATTTACGAACCAATCAGCAGAACATACAGAAACAGATTGAAACTGTTGACAAAAATGCGACTGTATGGAAGCGTGGAAAGTACCGTAACTTTAGTTTTAGCAAAGAAAAACTTGAAATTGATGGTTTTGATGCTGCTATTAAAAGTGAATGGGGAGCTGCAATTACATTGGGAAAGACATTTTATTTGCATAAGACTCCTATCTTGAATATGATTAAGATTGGTCTTGACTGGACCTATTTCGATATTAGTGCTGCCGGATATGAAATGAATAATGAGGAAGGGGGAAAGGATGACACCTATCATTTTACAGCAGGCATGCATATCGGTCCTTCTGTAACGGTAAATCCGATAGATAATCTGAAAGCCAGTGTTTATTTCCGTTATGCACCGAGTTATGCAGGAATGTATGCAGACGATGAATATTATTCAGGTGGATATGCCAGCTTCTTTGTTTCCGGTCTTTCTGTAGCTTATAAAGTTATTTCAGTTGGAGTGGAGAAGCGTTGGGGGACCGTTAAATATGACCGCTCGGATACAGATGAAAAAACTAAGTTTAAAGTTTCAGGTCCCCGTTTTTATATAGGTTTCCGTTTTTAATCAAATCGTTCGATTATAAGGAATGTTGTTGGATACTATAGTTTTTCATATAATGACAGACATAATATTGTAATACTTATTCCAACAGGAAAAGAAATTAAAGGAAGGTAGCTTTTTACACTATCTTCCTTTTTTATTTATTCCTACTTCAACTTCATCGCTAACGCATCTTTCCTGATATCTAAAACCAAATCTTTTACGGCTAAGTTTGAAGTAGTACTGAGATAAGTTACAGAAAAAAAAGCTGCTAATTTGTTGATTAACAGCTTTTGTGGAGAGTATCGGACTCGAACCGATCACCTCGACACATATCGTGTTTAGAACTACACTGATTATCAGCAGCTTTATGATAGAAAGTGTAACATTTTGGTGTAACAAAATAGTGTAACAAACGCTAAAAAAAGACTTTTGAAGTAGTGTTGAGATAAGTTACAGAAAAAAGAAAAGCTGCTAATTTATTGATTAACAGCTTTTTTTGTGGAGAGTACGAGACTCGAACTCGTCACCTCGACACTGCCAGTGTCGCGCTCTAGCCAGATGAGCTAACCCCCCAAATGTATTATGCCAACGTTTGCAGGCTTTGTTCCATTTTCGTGGTGCAAATATAATGCATTATTCTGAAATAATTGCTATGTTTGCGGTAAATAATAACAAAAAAAGAAATATGCTTATCTATAATACGACATTTCAAGTAGATGACGAGATTCATGATAACTTCCTGATATGGATTAAAGAGTGTTATATTCCTGAAATAAAAAAACATGGAGCGTTAAAATCACCGCGTATATGCCGGGTGTTAAGCCATAGGGAAGATGGTACCTCTTATTCTTTACAGTGGGAGGTGGAGAGTAGCGGGGTATTACATCGGTGGCATTTGGAACAAGGTGCGAAGTTGAATGGAGAATTATCGAAAATATTTAAAGATAAGGTAGTCGGGTTTCCGACATTGATGGAGGTTATGGAGTGATACAGCCGGTAAAAGAGAAGATAATTCTGGGGATCGATCCGGGGACTACCATTATGGGATATGGGGTGCTGCGGGTGACGGGAACAAAGCCTGAAATGATTGCCATGGGAATTATCGATTTGCGTAAATTCGGTGATCATTATTTGAAATTGAGACATATTCATGAACGGGTATTGGGTATAATCGAAAGTTATCTACCGGATGAACTGGCAATTGAGGCACCTTTTTTTGGCAAGAACGTTCAGTCCATGCTGAAATTGGGACGTGCACAGGGGGTAGCAATGGCGGTGGCGTTGAGCAGGGATATTCCGATAACCGAATATGCTCCTTTGAAAATTAAGATGGCGATTACGGGAAATGGGCAAGCATCGAAAGAGCAAGTGGCCGATATGTTGCAACGTATGTTACACTTGGCGAAAGAGGAAATGCCTGTTTTCATGGATGCTACAGATGGATTGGCGGCAGCCTATTGTCATTTTCTTCAAATGGGGCGTCCTACGATAGAGAAAGGATATCATGGTTGGAAAGATTTTATAGCCAAGAATCCGGATAAAGTGAGGTGAATAATAAAGTGAATTTGAAATAAAAAGAAATGCTATGAAGTTAAACTATCTGGCTATAATAGGAGTGACGACAGCAACAGTGATGAGTTGTACACCAGCAAGAAAAGAATATGCATCTTATGAATTATATCCCGTCCGTTCGGGAAGCCTGACAGAGATGGAGTATACGCCTGCGACTACAAAGTTTTCGCTTTGGGCACCTACGGCAGACGAAGTCCGATTAATGTTGTTCGAAACCGGAGAGGGCGGACATGCCTATGAAACGATACCGATGGTGTTGGGAGAGGAAGGTACGTGGGCAATAACGGTTGATAAGGATTTGGTAGGAAAATTCTATACTTTTAATGTAAAAGTAAACGATAAATGGCTTGGTGATACTCCGGGCATCAATGCAAAAGCAGTAGGTGTGAATGGCAAACGGGCAGCCGTTATTGACCTGAAGACTACTGATCCGGAAGGTTGGGAGACAGATGTACGTCCGGAGCTTAAATCTCCTGCTGACATTATTCTTTATGAAATGCATCATCGCGACTTTTCGATAGATTCTGCTTCGGGCATTAAAAACAAAGGAAAATTCTTGGCATTAACGGAGCACGGAACTTTAAATCCGGATAGATTATTGACAGGTATCGATCATTTGGTCGAACTGGGAGTGACACATGTACATTTGCTGCCCTCTTATGACTATGCTTCTGTGGATGAAACTAAGTTGAATGAAAATAAATATAACTGGGGATATGATCCTCAGAATTACAATGTGCCGGACGGATCTTACTCTACCGATCCCTATAATCCTGTGGCGCGTATCAAAGAGTTTAAACAGATGGTGCAAGCGTTACATAAGGCGGGTATACGGGTGGTGCTTGATGTAGTGTATAATCATACATTCAATACCACTGATAGTAATTTTGAGCGTACGGCGCCGGGATATTTCTATCGCCATAAGGAAGACGGAACATTGGCAAACGGCTCTGCTTGTGGTAATGAAACGGCGAGCGATCGTCCGATGATGCGTAAGTATATGATTGAGTCGGTGCTTTATTGGATGAATGAATATCATATTGACGGATTTCGTTTCGACTTGATGGGTATTCATGATATCGAGACAATGAATGAAATCCGTAAGGCGGTGGATAAGGTGGATCCTACTATTTATATCTACGGAGAAGGATGGGCTGCGGAAGCTCCGCAATATCCGGCTGATTCGTTGGCTATGAAAGCCAATACTCATGAGATGCCGGGGATTGCCGCATTTTCTGATGAACTGCGTGATGGTTTAAGAGGGCCTTTCAGCGACAATCATAAAGGAGCGTTTCTGGCAGGATTGCCCGGTAGTGAGGAGAGCCTTAAGTTTGGTATTGTGGGAGCGATTCAGCATCCGCAGGTTAATTACGATTCGGTGAATTATAGTAAAGCTCCTTGGGCATTGCAGCCTACACAGATGATAAGTTATGTGTCTTGTCACGATGATATGTGTCTGGTGGATCGTTTGAAGACAAGTATCCCTACACTTACACCGGAGCAATTGGTGAGATTGGATAAATTGGCTCAAACAGTGGTTTTTACTTCTCAGGGAGTGCCGTTTATTCAGGCAGGTGAAGAGGTGATGCGTGATAAAAAAGGAGTGCACAACAGTTACGAAAGCCCGGATTCTATCAATGCCATCGATTGGAAACGCAAAACCACGAACAATGATGTATTTATTTACTATAAGCGATTAATAGATTTGCGTAAATCGCATCCGGCTTTCCGTATGGGGGACGCGGAGAAAGTGCGTGAACACTTGGAATTCCTACCTGTGGAAGGTAACAACCTAATAGCATTCCGCTTGAAAGATAATGCGAACGGGGACACATGGAAAGATATAATCGTTGTATATAACTCGCGTGATGCTTTAGCTAAACTGGCAGTTCCAGAAGGTAAATACACGGTTGTTTGCAAAGATGGTGTGATCGACAGCCGTGGCTTGGGAACGGTTTATGGGCCGGAAGTTTCTATTCCTGCACAATCGGCATTGATAATGTATAAAAAATAAAATGAGACAAAATATCGTAAGTATAGCGGGGGGCGTAGCACGCAACCCGCTTGTGCGTTTGGCACAGCCTGTAACGGCAACTTTGGAGGCAGGTGAGCATATTGCTATCGTAGGGCCAAACGGTGGTGGAAAGAGTTTGTTTGTGGATACGCTTCTTGGAAAATACCCACTGAAAGAGGGGACGTTGACGTATGACTTTTCACCGTCTTCTACCAATACCGTATATGATAATGTGAAATATATCGCTTTTCGTGATACTTATGGGGCGGCAGATGCGAACTATTATTATCAGCAACGTTGGAATGCACATGATCAGGATGATGCGCCCGAAGTCCGTGAAATGTTGGGTGAGATAAAAGACCCGGCATTAAAAGAGGAACTCTTTGAATTGTTTCGAATAGAACCGATGCTGGATAAAAAGATCATTTTGCTTTCCAGCGGAGAGTTGCGGAAATTTCAATTGACGAAAACATTGCTTACTTCTCCGCGTGTGCTTATAATGGATAATCCTTTTATCGGTTTGGATGCTCCTACGCGTGAATTACTTTTCACATTACTCGAACGTCTTACGAAAATGTCTTCTGTACAAATCGTTTTGATACTTTCGATGATGGACGATGTACCCTCGTTTATAACTCATGTCATTCCAGTCGATCATCTGACGGTTTATGATAAAATACCTCGTGAAGAGTATTTGATAAAATATCGTGAAAATGTTGTAGAAGAATCATTTGCAGAACTGCAGCAGCGTATTGCCGATTTGCCGTATAGTGATACGAATTATAGTTCGGAGGAGGTCGTAAAACTCAATAAAGTCAGTATCCGTTATGGCGATCGTACTATTCTTAAAGAACTTGATTGGACAGTCCGTCGGGGCGAAAAATGGGCATTGAGCGGAGAGAATGGTGCCGGAAAATCCACCCTGCTTAGCTTGGTTTGTGCCGATAATCCTCAATCTTATGCTTGTGATATCAGTTTGTTCGGGCGTAAACGAGGAACGGGTGAAAGTATTTGGGAAATAAAGAAACATATCGGCTATGTCAGTCCGGAAATGCATCGCGCTTATTTGAAGAATCTGCCTGCTATCGAGATTGTTGCCAGTGGTCTGCACGACAGCATTGGACTGTACAAACGTCCGCATCAGGAACAGATGGCGGTATGTGAATGGTGGATGGACGTTTTTGGAATTGCTTCTTTGAAGGATAAACCGTTTCTTCAGTTATCCAGTGGGGAGCAGCGTTTGGCTCTGTTGGCCCGTGCATTTGTGAAAGATCCGGAACTGCTGATTCTTGATGAACCTCTTCATGGATTGGATACATTCAATCGCCGGAGAGTAAAGAAAGTGATTGAAGCCTTTTGCCGGCGGCAAGATAAAACGATGATTATGGTGACACACTACGAGTCGGAATTGCCGGATGTCATTTCAGACCGTCTTTTTTTGCGGAGGAATAGATAAGGAGCAGGCAGTGGATCGGGAATTCAAAAAATCGCAGTATGCTTTGTGGCAGGTTTTTAGGTCCTCTTCTCCATATACGAAATGAGTGGATTCCGGCAACCGGATCAATTGAAGATATTTTGTGGATATCGTACGTTGGAATACTCTTACGCTGGAACTGCTGACCAGTTCGTCTTTATCTGCATGAATCACTAAAGTAGGTACGGCTACGCAGTGTAGCAGCTTTCTTGTCTGCTTCATCAATCGGAATAAATCTATTATTCTCGGTGCCCATGTGAGATAGGTGAAAAGCGAACAGGGAGCTACACTACTTGCGTGAAGCAATGCCTGAGCCGGATCATTTTCCGATATCTTTTTAGAAAATCCTATTTTAAGGTTGTTTTTAATGGCCAGCCACTTTACACTGACATGCAGTGGCGAATCTATGGCTACAATTCCTGTTATTTGCCCGGGATTTTCTGCATAGGCGATAAAAGAAAGTAATGTTCCCATAGAGTGGCCGACGAGGATAATCTTGTCATATTGTTGTTTATATAAATTTATTTGGGTACGTGTATAATCGATCCATTGGTCTCCGCTACTACGGGCAAAATCTTTACCAGTCCCGCCGTGTCCCGGTAATAACAAGGAAACAGCCGAATAGCCGTGCTGTATTGTCAGTTTCATTAGATCCTTGAACTGTGCCGGTCCTTCCACAATACCATGTATAAAGATAACAATCGTGTTGGTGTTCTTGACCGGACAAAATTCCGGCTTTTGGGATTCTGAGTATGGATTCATTCTATTTTACTAACTTAAAGGATGAGTAAACCAGAAATAAGACCCTTTACCGGGTTCTGATTCAAGACCGATCTGTCCGTTCAATTGTGTGACGATATTCTCACAGATGGAAAGTCCCAGTCCTGTGCCCGGGATGAAGCTATTGAGTTTGACAAAACGTTTAAAGACATCTTTTTGCATTTCCGGCTCTATCCCGGTTCCTGTGTCTTTTACATAAAATTTCACTTCTTTTTCCCTTACTTCATATCCGATGGTGATATTTCCTTGAAAAGTGAATTTTATGGCATTGGTTATGAAATTTATCAATACTTGGTTCAGTCTGTTTTTATCACTGACGAGATATAATTCCGGAAGGTCGGGTACAAGAAGTATCTCCACACCCGTTTTTGCTTTTCCTTGAAATGAATTTACCAGATCGGTGCAAAGTTGTCGTGCTTCCATCTCTTTCGGGTTTATGTCGAAAGTTCCGGCTTCTATTTTAGACAGATCCAGAATATCCGAAATCAATTGTAGCAATAATCGGTTGTTTTCTTCTACAATATCGGCATATTGCTTTCTTTCTTCTGGATCGTTTGTCTCCTGCATCATACTTGAAAAACCGACAATGGCATTAAGAGGAGTCCGTATTTCATGACTCATATTAGCAAGAAAAGCTGATTTTAACCGATCGGATTCTTCTGCCCTTTCTTTGGCGTCGATCAGTTTCAATTCGGTATCTTTTAGTTCGGTAATGTCGAAATTAATACAAAGCATTTCTATGATATTGTCTTGCGGACGATAACTTCTGACAAGAACATTGATCCGTGTCCAGGTATAATGCCCGTCTTCCCTGCGGATACGGACGTCCCGGCATAGTTTGGAAGCAGTACCTTTTACCACTTTGTCGAGAAAATCAATCATTACCGCACGGTCTTCCGGATGAAAATGAGAATGAATACCGATGATATCTGTAAGGGGAGTACCTTCTTTTTCTCCTACATTGCGGAACCAGCTTTTTAATGCATAGCCATCCCGGCTGAGACCGTCAAAATGGGCATAACCTACTTTGGCGTAGTCACCAACCAAGTCGAAGAAACTTTTAAATTCCTGTATTTTATTGTATGCAACTGTACTTTCTGTTTTGTCTACATTGATCAATAAATAATTAATCGGTTGTTCATTATTGTCGTATAGAGTGGTTACTTTTATCATTAAATCCATTATGCCTTGAAGCTGTTGCGACTTATAATATCCGTTTAGTTTGGAGAAGTCGTATCGAAGGGCTATGTCAGCATCTTCATGGTTTCTCAACTTTTCTTTTAGTTCATCAGAGAATACCGGGTTATCGAAGATATTGACTCCTAATATCTGATCTTTATTGGTAATATGAAACATATCCATATCTTTCTTGTTAAGGTCGATCAGATATCCGTCCTTATTATATAGTTCGATTCCTACCGGAAGATTCTTATAGATGTTGTGTAAAATACGTTCACTATGTTGAAGTGCCTGATAGGCTGTGGTCGTATTAGGACCATCCTGTGCTTCGGCGATACCGTATACTTTTATATTTCCTTCATTGTCTGTTTCCTGAAAACATATCTTGCTACGTATCCACACTCCGCCTTTGGGGGTGTCGAGTAAATATACTTCTTCAGTTGTTTGTTGTAATTCATTAAAAGAAGAGACAGTGGTATGATGTTGATCTTCTTTCAATATGCGTGCATTGAAATCTTTGAAGCTGATGGTTCCGTCCTCATCGAGCCCCAGTAAATCAGAGATGAATTCGGAACAGATATAGCGCTCGGTTTTTATATCTGCTTCCCACCATCCCATATTCGCTTTGTTCATTAACTTGAAAATAAACTTATCGTCTGATTGTCTGTTAGTATTCAAAGTCGTATTTTTTTGATTAAAGATTGTTTATGGTGTAAAAATAATGATTTAGATTGAAAAAAGAGCAATAAATCAGTATTTTTAGGTATTGATAACTCCCATCTTTCGTATGAACTTTGTTCTCGTCAAAAATGTTCTATATTAAAACGGAAAGGAGATTATAAGAAATGAAAAAGATTGTTTTGCTCCGCCACGGCGAGAGTGCATGGAATAAAGAAAATCGTTTTACGGGATGGACAGATGTTGATTTGACTGAAAAAGGGATTGCTGAAGCTAATAAGGCGGGTGAATTGTTGAAAGAAAATGGCTTTAATTTTGATAAAGCGTACACTTCTTATTTGAAACGAGCGGTGAAGACTTTGAATTGTGCTTTGGATAAATTGGATCAGGATTGGATTCCGGTTGAGAAAACTTGGCGTTTGAATGAAAAACATTATGGTGCGTTGCAGGGATTGAACAAAACTGAAACTGCTGCCCAATATGGAGATGAACGGGTGTTAGTGTGGCGTCGTAGTTATGATGTAGCGCCTCATGCATTGTCAGAAGATGATTCGCGCAATCCACGCTTTGAAGTTCGTTATAAAGAGGTGCCTGATGCAGAATTACCTCGTACAGAATCCCTGAAGGAGACAATCGACCGGATTATGCCTTATTGGAAATGTATTATTTTTCCGAATTTAAAGACTGCAGACCAATTACTTGTCGTAGCCCATGGAAATAGTTTACGGGGAATTATTAAACATTTAAAACATATTTCTGACGAGGATATCGTCAACCTTAATTTGCCTACGGCCGTTCCTTATGTCTTTGAATTCGATGACGATCTCAATCTGGTGAACGATTACTTTTTGGGAGACCCGGAAGAAATAAAGAAACTGATGGAAGCTGTGGCTAATCAGGGGAAGAGAGAAGTTGGGAGTTAGAAGTTAGGAGTTAGAAGCTATGCAGCATGTTGGCGTTATTGATCAACAAACTTTTGACTACTTATTGTCAGCTCTTAACTTCCAGCTTCCAGCTTCCAACTCCTAACTTCCAACTATTATTAATTATTAAAAACAATAACATTATGAGTAAAATAACAGATTTATTAGGTGATAAGGCAGCTTATTATCTTGACCATACTTGCAAAACCATTGATAAGTCACTTATTCACGTGCCTTCTTCGGATACGATAGACCGTATTTGGATTGATTCCGACCGTAACATACAGACTTTACGTAGTTTGCAGACGATTCTGGGACACGGTCGTTTGGCAAATACCGGTTATGTTTCCATTCTTCCTGTCGATCAGGATATCGAGCATACTGCCGGTGCTTCTTTTGCTCCGAATCCAATTTATTTCGATCCGGAAAACATTGTAAAATTGGCTATTGAAGGAGGGTGTAATGCTGTTGCATCTACTTTTGGTATTCTCGGTTCTGTGGCACGTAAATATGCTCACAAGATTCCTTTTGTGGTGAAACTGAATCACAATGAATTATTAAGCTATCCCAATTCGTATGATCAGGTGATGTTTGGTACGGTGAAAGAAGCATGGGAGATGGGAGCGGTTGCCGTAGGTGCTACCATTTATTTCGGTTCCGAGCAGAGCCGTAGGCAGTTGGTAGAGACAGCCGAGGCTTTTGATTATGCTCATGAGCTCGGTATGGCGACTATTTTATGGTGTTATCTACGTAATAACGATTTCAAGAAAGACGGTGTGGATTATCATGCAGCTGCCGACCTTACCGGGCAGGCAGACCGACTTGGGGTAACTATCAAGGCAGATATCGTAAAACAGAAACTTCCTACGAATAATGGTGGCTTCAAGGCTATCGGTTTCGGTAAAACAGATGAGCGTATGTACACACAACTGACTTCGGAACATCCGATTGACCTTTGCCGTTATCAAGTGGCTAATGGCTATATGGGTCGTGTCGGATTGATAAATTCCGGCGGTGAGTCTCACGGTGCTTCCGATTTGAGGGATGCTGTGGTTACGGCTGTTGTCAATAAGCGTGCCGGTGGCATGGGATTGATCAGTGGGCGTAAAGCTTTCCAGAAGCCTATGAATAAAGGTGTGGAATTGTTGAATGCTATTCAGGATGTTTATTTGGATCCGGCCGTTACGATTGCCTAATTCCATTTGACATCGTGTGATGCAAAGGTCACAGAGCGTATTATTTAATAGGGCTCTGTGACCTTCCTGTTTTTTTTTGCAATGGATATGATGAAATAGATAGTAATAAAAATAGATTCCTTTACATTCTTTGTACTAATATAAAATAATATTCTTATTTGAAAACCTTATCTTTGTACCGTAATCTTATATAAAATGTTATGAAGAAGAGAATCTTGTATAGTGGTGCTTTGTTTATCGGTCTTGTCAGTGTTCAATCCGGTTTTGCCCAAAAGAAGAAATCAAAAACTCCTCAACGGCCTAATATTGTTTTTATTCTGGCCGATGACTTGGGCTACGGTGATTTGAGCTGTTACGGGCAAGAGAAGTTCGATACTCCCAACATCGATCAGTTGGCACAAAACGGAATGCGTTTTACGCAATGCTATTCGGGGACTACGGTTAGTGCCCCTTCACGTTCTTGCCTTCTGACCGGTACCCATAGTGGGCACACAGCTATTCGTGGAAATAAGGAGCTTGATCCCGAAGGACAATTTCCTCTGCCGGCCGATGCACGTACCATTTTCCACCTGTTTAAAGATGCCGGATATAAAACTGCTGCTTTTGGTAAATGGGGATTAGGTTTTATCGGCTCTACGGGTGATCCTAATAAGCAGGGAATCGATTATTTCTATGGTTATAATTGTCAATTGTTAGCGCATAGTTATTATCCCGATCATTTATGGGAAAATGATCAACGTATCGAGCTGAAAGATAATGTATTGGAGGTGGAGTATGGCAAGGGAACCTATTCTCAGGATTTGATTCATTCTAAAGCACTTTCTTTCTTGGATGCCAGGAAGCAGGAAGAACCGTTTTTCTTATTTTATCCGACCATTATTCCGCATGCTGAACTGATTGTTCCCGAAGATAGCATTATTAAAAAATTTCGCGGTAAATTTCCGGAGGTTCCATACAAAGGGTTTGAACCTGGAAGTCCTGCTTTCCGTAAAGGAGGATATTGCACTCAGTTGAATCCACGTGCTACATTCGCTGCGATGATTTATCGACTCGATGTATATGTAGGACAATTGGTCCAGAAATTGAAAGAAAAAGGAATGTACGAGAATACTCTTATTATTTTTGCAAGTGACAATGGTCCTCATCAGGAAGGAGGAGCCGATCCCGATTTTTTCAACAGCAACGGTATCTGGCGTGGCTATAAGCGCGATCTGTATGAGGGAGGAATCCGGGTTCCCATGATTGTGTCCTGGCCGGGACATGTACAATCCGGTACGGAAACCGATTTTATGTGTTCTTTCTGGGATCTGATGCCTACTTTTGAAGAAATGTTACGTCCTAAAGCCGACCTTCGAGAGATGGATGGTGTAAGTATGCTTCCTTTGCTTGAGAACCGGAAAGGTCAAAAAGAACATGAATACCTGTATTTCGAATTTCAGGAATTAAATGGTCGCCAAGCTGTTCGCAAGGGTTCATGGAAACTTGTTCATATGAATATACGCGGTGATAAACCTTATTATGAACTTTACAATCTGGCTGCTGATCCTTCGGAAAAGCACAATGTTTTAAGTCAGTATCCCGAAAAGGTGGAAGAGTTAAAAAATATCATGAAAGAAGCACATGTAGACGATCCGAACTGGCCTCTCTTTTAAGATTCTTTTTTTGGTAATAGAAAAAGAAAAAACTATTTTTGCTCCCGGTCACATACGAATCTTATTATGAAAATAGTCAATTGCCTCCGTCTTTTTTGTTGGATAGTAGGTCTGCTTTTATGTTGTAATCACTTAAAAGCCAGCCATTATTATTTTAAACAAATCTCCTTGAAAGAAGGGTTGCCTTCTACGGTTAGGTGTATTTATGCCGAAAAGAAAGGATTTGTGTGGATCGGGACGAGAAGCGGGTTAGGACGTTTCGACGGACATGAGCTGAAACGATATACGTATCAGTCTGATAATCCGAATTCACTGCCTCACAATCATATTCATCAGATTGTGGAAGACAGTTTGCATAATATCTGGATTATGACCGATAAAGGTATTGCCCGCTATCGGCGCAGAAGTGATGATTTTGATGTCATTAAAAACAATAACAATCAAAATATAATTGTAAATGCTTCCTGTCGCACCAGTCAGGGAATCTTGTTCGGTGCACGTAATAAAATTTATTTTTACAGTTATAAGGATGATTCTTTTGTCCTTGTCCGGGATTTTGCCTCTGACGCACAATTCTCCATATCTTTTATTGGCATGTGGAATGCAGAAACAGTACTTTGTGCCAGCCGTTGGCAAGGGGTATTGTTACTTAATCTTCGTACCGGAGAAGTGTCGCCTCCTCCTTTTGATTGTGGAAAAGAAATCATGGAGATCATGATAGATTCCCGACAACGTGTGTGGGTTGCTCCATACAATAACGGCATCCGGTGTTTTGCAAAAGACGGTGCCTTGCTGGCTTCTTATACCACTCGGAATTCTCGGTTGAATAATGATGTCGTTTTATGTATGGCCGAAAGGGACGGGCATATATGGATCGGTACTGACGGTGGCGGGATTAATGTATTGGATCCCGAGACCCAAGAAATATCCGTTTTGGAGCATATCCCCGGAAACAATTATTCTTTGCCTGTAAATTCTATTTTATGCTTGCACAATGACGTTAATAATAATATGTGGGCAGGCAGCATCCGTGGCGGACTCATTAATATCCGTGAAATATCGATGAAGACTTATACGGATGCAGTACCGGGAAACGATGCCGGATTGAGTGATAATACAGTCCTGAGTTTATATCAAGATTCTGTATCCGGAGATATCTGGATTGGTACCGATGGAGGCGGCTTGAACAGATTAAATCCAGGGACGGAAAAATTCCGGCATTATCAGGCTACATGGAAAACCAAAGTAGCATCGATTACCGGTTTTACTTCTAATGAATTGTTATTATCGCTTTTTTCCAAAGGTCTGTTTATCTTTAATAAATCAACGGAAAATCTTACTCCGTTGGTTGTTGATAATGAAGAGATAAACAATCTCATCCGATATAGCGGGCGAACTGTGAATGTTTATCAGATGGTGCCTGGTTCTGTCTTATTGCTTGGTTCTCATATTTATAGGTATGATATTGCTTCCGGTAAAGTCGACGTGATAAAGGAAGAAGAGGGAGAGGATTTTGTCGGTACGATTCTTCCGGTTTCTTTGGGCTCGCGGACGAGTTATTTTTGCGATCTTCATCGGATTTATGCATTGGATCACTCTACGAATAAGTTGCATGCCGTATTTACTTGTGGCAGGGATACGCTTATCAATTCGGTTTCGCGTGATGAGCGTGGTGTTTTTTGGATTGGCAGCAATCGGGGGCTGAGTAGTTACAATCCTGTGAATCATGAATATCAGCATTTGCCTACGACGCTTTTTGATGAAATAATCTCTATTGTATGCGACCGGAAAGGAAAAGTGTGGATCGGAACGGATCAGATGCTGTTTGCATGGCTCATCAATGAAAAAAGATTTGTTCTTTTCGGAGAGTCGGACGGGGTTTTGATAAATGAATATCTATCTAAGCCTAAGTTGGTTTCTACTAAGGGTGATATCTATATGGGAGGTATTAAGGGGTTATTGCGTATTGATAGAAATTTGCCGATAGAAAGTTCGGAATACCCGCAGATGCAATTGACGGATGTACTTATCAATGGTGAATCGGTGAATGACGCTTTAAGTGCGGAACCTATCGGTATCTCTGTGCCTTGGAGTAGTAAGTCGATTGCTATTCGTGTCATGTCTTGTGAGAAAGACATTTTCCGCCAAAAAATTTATCGTTACCAGATTGCCGGTTTGAATGAGCAATATATTGATTCTTATAGCCCGGAACTGATTGTCCGTTCGTTACCTCCCGGAAATTACCGGATCATGGCTTCATGTAGTACGAAAGATGGTAACTGGACTCCCTTACAGCAGGTTTTGAGTCTTACTATTTTGCCGCCGTGGTATAAAACGTGGTGGTTTATAATGTGTTGTGTCTTGATTGTATCCGGAGCCATCATACAGACTTTTCTGGTCACTTTGCGTCGTAAAGAAAATAAACTGAAGTGGGCAATGAAAGAGCATGAGAAACAGATGTATGAAGAGAAAGTGCGTTTTTTGATTAACATCAGTCATGAACTTCGTACTCCGTTGACTTTGATACATGCGCCCCTCAATCGTATCTTGAAAACTTTATCTCCTACGGACTCCAATTTCGTACCTCTTAAAAGTATTTACAGACAATCACAGCGTATGAGAGATTTGCTCAATATGGTACTCGATCTACGTAAGATGGAAGTCGGAGTGAGTAAATTGCAGATTTATCCGCAGCGATTAAATGATTGGGTACTGGAGGTTTCGGCAGACTTTGTCGGTGAGGCTGAAGCGAAGAATGTGGAGATTAATTATCAGTTGGACGAACAGATCGAAGAGGTTAGTTTTGACAGGGATAAGTGTGAAATTATTCTGACTAACTTGTTGATTAATGCACTAAAGCACAGTCCGGAAGGAACAGGAATAACCATTATTACCAAACTATTGTCAGAAGAGCAACGCGTTCGCATATCGGTTTCCGATCAGGGTTGTGGATTGCAACAGGTAGATGTAAATAAACTCTTTACCCGTTTTTATCAGGGAAACGGTGAGCAGCGTAACGGCTCGGGTATCGGATTGTCTTATTCCAAGATTTTGGCCGAATTACATGGGGGAAATATTGGTGCCAGAGATAACGAAACGGTGGGTGCCACTTTCTTTTTTGAGCTTCCTTTACAAGCCATATCGGAAGAGGTACTTTGTGAGCCCAAAGCTTATCTGAATGAACTGATCACTGATAGTGGTGGAGAAAACATTCCGGATACAAATGCTTTTGTCATGAGTAACTATTCTCTATTGGTTGTTGATGATAATCAGGATTTGGTTGATTTTCTGCGGGATATGTTGAAAGATAAATTTAAGCAAATATATGCTGCCGCAGATGGGGTAGAGGCTTTGGAGCTTCTTCGGAAATATCAACCGGATATTATTGTCAGTGATGTAATGATGCCGCGTATGAACGGTTATGAACTTTGTAAGCAGATAAAAGAGGATATTGCCGTCAGTCATATTCCGGTTATCCTGCTTACTGCGCGTGACGATGAGCAAAGCCAGTTGCAGGGATATAAAATCGGTGCGGACGGGTATTTGACCAAACCGTTCGAAGAGGAAATGCTACTCGAACTTATTCGTAGCCGTTTGCGTAATCGCGAACAGACAAAGGCACGCTATCTGAATGCCGGATTGTTGCCGGCACCCGAAGACAGTACATTCAGTCAGGCAGACGAGACTTTTCTTCTGAAGCTGAACAAAATCATTACCGATCATCTGTCCGATTCCGAGTTGGATGTTGCTTTCCTTTGTAGAGAGATCGGTATGAGTCGTGCTACGCTTTATAATAAGTTAAAAGCACTGACGGATGTGGGAGTCAATGATTATATCAATAAACTTAGAATAGAAAAGGCAATACTGCTTATTACCACTACCAATTTGAATTTTACCGAAATAGCAGAACGCTGTGGATTCACTACATCGCGTTACTTCAGCACTTTATTTAAGCAGTATACGGGAGAAACGCCGACGAAGTATAGGGAGAAGAGTAGTCAAGTGGCTAAGTAGTAAGTAATTGAGTAGTTAAGTAGTAAGTAGTTCAGTAGTCAAGTAGGATAGACTTATTTCTGATTTTTTCATGTTACTTGCTATTTAGTCATTTATTATTAATGGACTACTTGTTATTTGATAGCTTGTTATTAGGCTATTTACTACCTGCTACTTACTACCTGCTACTTACTACTTGACTACTTACTACTTGACTACTTAACTACTAATTTCATTTCAGTCTGAATACTGATATACTTTCAAATCAAATTTGGGTACCATGGCAAATAGATGGTCGAAGATATCGGACTGAATACGTTCGTATTCCTTCCATATTTTGTTTCGGGAGAAGAAATAAACTTGGATAGGTACGCCATATTCGGTAGCTTCTTTTTGGCTGATTATCAAGTCAAGATCTTGGTTTACTACAGGCAGACTGCATAAGTAACGTTCTATGTAGACACGATACACTTGCGAGTTGGTCGGTATCACTCCTTCTTCCGGTTGGTAATCGGCCAGTAAAGGGATTTCTTTCCGAAAAGTATCCAGCATTTCGGGGGTACAGAATTTTAGTGTGGTAAGGTCGAGAGTGATATTCTTCATGACTCTCCGTCCACCCGATTCCACCATTCCGCGCCAATTCTGGAAAGAGTTGTTTACGAGACTGTAAGGAGGAATAGTAGAAATCGTGTTATCGAAGTTTTGAATTTTGACCGTATTCAATGTAATTTCCTGTACTATACCATTAGCATTGCTCGAAGGGATTGTAACCCAGTCTCCTAACCGTACCATGTCATTGGCTGATAATTGTATACCTGCCACAAATCCTAAAATGGAATCTTTGAATACTAACATCAGAACGGCTGCCGAAGCCCCCAAACCGGCAAACAGACTTGCCGGCGATTTGTTCACGAGAATGGCAATCATGATGATGCCTCCTACAAAGAAAAGAAGAACTTGCAGAACCTGTATAAATCCTTTCATCGGATGGTTCTTTGCCTTGGCTTTTTCCGAATATACGTCCAATATCATCAGCAGTACTCCGTTGATGGCAAGCAGCAAGGACAGGATGATGTAAACGGCACATATCTTCTGAGAAATAAGCAACAGTTCTTTTCCGCGTACAAAAGCGATTGGTAATAGTATATATACCAATATGCCGGGAATCGTATGTATCAGATTATGGAATACGCGTCGTTTCATTAATAATGTATTCCATACGTGGGGGGAGTGTTTGGTATATTTTCTCATTCCACCTACCAGAATGGCCTGGCAAAGGTAATCGAGCCCTACCGCGATGCAGATCATTAAGATAGCAATAATGGCCTCATCAAACGTGTTGGCTATTTTCGGGTCTATTCCCCATCCGATGAGGATCTTGTTCATCCAATTTCCTAAGTCCATAATTATATCTTGTTTTTTATAAGTATAACGGCAGACTTAGGAAATTGTTTCATCCGGATTTTCATCCGTTTACTTTTTTGTAGTCTTCCAGGAATTTTTTCAATCCGGATTCTGTAAGCGGGTGGTTTAGTAGTCCCTTAATGGCGCTTAACGGACAAGTAGCTACATCGGCTCCGGCTTCTACGCATTCCATGATGTGCTTGGTGTTGCGGATAGAGGCTGCCAATACTTGTGTCTTGTAATTATAATAACGGTACATGCGTACGATATCGGCAACGAGCCCTACACCGTCTTCACAAATATCATCCAGACGACCTACGAAAGGAGACACATAGGTAGCTCCCGCTTTAGCAGCCAGTAAAGCCTGCCCGGCAGAAAATACCAGGGTACAGTTGGTACGGATACCTTTTTCCGTGAAATATTTAATAGCTTTGATGCCATCGGCAATGCATGGTACCTTTACTACGATATGCGGATTTAATGCGGCAAGTTCTTCACCTTCCCGAATCATGCCTTCATAATCGGTAGCTATCACCTCGGCACTTACGTCACCTCCCACGATATTACATATTTCTACATAATGTTTACGTTGGTTTTCGGTTCCTTTGATGCCTTCTTTGGCCATAAGTGAAGGATTGGTAGTAACTCCGTCGAGCACACCGAGTGCATATGCCTCGCGTATCTGCTCCAAATTAGCTGTGTCGATAAAAAATTTCATAACTTCTAAATTTTAGTGGTTAACTATCTAACGTCCGAAGGTAAGTATTTGTTTATCCATTTGCAAGATTATCAGATATTCTCCATTTTTTGTTTCCAATATTGTCTACCGGATGTTCGTAAATGTCTATTTTTTGCTTGTGCGGTAAAAATATTGACTGATGCAGGGTGTGTATGTTCTCATAAATGACGATATTTGTTCCGGAATCTAATATTAACTTATCATGAAAAAAAATTATTTTGTACTTCCCTTAGTTATTACTCCCTGTCTCGTTCAAAATGCCGTTGCGCAAGAGAAAGGAGAACAGCGTCCGAACGTGGTTTTTATCTATGCCGATGACATCGGTTTCGGTGATTTCAGTTGCAATGGTGCGAATACGATTCATACTCCCAATGTAGACCGTGCGGCGGCACAAGGCGTGCGATTTACTAATGCACACAGTGCGGCTGCAACAAGTACTCCTTCCCGTTATGCCATGCTTACGGGAGAATACGCTTGGCGTAAAGCCGGTACGGGTATTGCCGACGGTGATGCCGGTTCTATTATTCGTCCGGATCGCTATACTATGCCGGATATGTTCAAGCAAGCCGGTTATACTACTGCTGTAGTAGGTAAATGGCACTTAGGGTTGGGAGATAAAGGTGGTGAACAAGATTGGAATAAACCGTTGAAACCGGGTACCAACGATATTGGTTTTGACTATTCTTTTATTATGGCTGCCACCGGCGACCGTGTTCCTTGTGTATTTGTAGAAAATGACCAAGTGATCAACCTTGATCCGGCCGATCCTATTCAGGTCAGCTATAAAAAGAATTTTCCCGGGGAGCCTACCGGAAAGGACAATCCCGAATTGTTGGTTATGCATCCTTCTCACGGACATGATATGAGTATTGTCAATGGAATTTCCCGTATCGGTTTTATGAAAGGCGGTAAGTCGGCACTTTGGAAAGATGATAAGATAGCCGAAACCTTGACCGATAAGGCTGTATCTTTTATCGAAACACATAAAGATCGCCCGTTCTTCCTTTATTTTGCTACGCAAGATGCGCATGTTCCCCGTGTTCCCGGAGCACAGTTTGTTGGTAAGAGTGGTATGGGGCCTCGTGGTGATTGTTTGTTGGAGTTTGACTGGAGCGTAGGAGAGGTGTTGAATGCGCTTGAACGACTGGGATTAGACAAAAATACGTTGGTCATTATCTCCAGCGACAATGGTCCGGTTGTAGATGATGGTTATAAAGATCAGGCAGTCGAACTGTTGGGTGATCATAAACCCGGTGGTAAGTATCGCGGTGGTAAATATAGTATCTATGAAGCCGGCACTCGTGTTCCTTGCATTTGGAGATGGCCGGGACAAATTAAGCCCGGAGTGTCCGATGCATTACTTTGTCAGATTGACTGGTTTGCTACTTTTGCACAAATGTTGAATCAGTCTCTTCCCGAGGGTGCGGCACCGGATAGTCGCCCGATGAAAATGGCTTGGATGGGGAAAGAGAAGAAAGGGCGTGATTATCTGGTTCTGCAAAATGCACAAAATAATCTTTCCATTACAGATGGTCGTTGGAAGTATGTTCGTCCCGGTCGGGGGCCGGCTTATAATAAGCAGGTGAATATTGAGTTGGGAAACAGTATGGAACCACAATTGTATGATTTGAAAAAAGATGCCGGTGAAAAGAATAATTTGGCGAAAGAACAGCCCAAACGTGTGCAACAGTTGAGTGCCGAATTGGAAAAGGTAGTTGACGGACGGTACGGATTGCCGTTGTATTGATATTACCTTTGTTGCTGATAATACGTGTTTATAAAACGGATTTTTGTTAACCTTGTTTCTAAAATGTAAGAGTGTATATTCTTATTATATAAGAGTATATACTCTTACATATCAAATGTCTATACTCTTATAAGTGTTGATTATCAGTTTGTTATATTCTATTAGACTTTCTGATATGGAATATAAATATTGGATGAGAATATTACTAAAGTTGATTATAGACAATTATGGGTAGAATGTTGTTTCTATCAATAAAATTCTGTTTCACAAAAAAAGAACCTATTTTTTATATTAAACTATTGCAATCCAGTTGACTGACTATACTATTTATCCGATTCAAAATTTTGAAAAGCGTAGATTATTATTATATCATACTTCTTGTTGTTATTTCTCTAATGATGCTGTGGCAGGTGTATGGGGTGGATTTTATATTTCCTAAAACTAAATAGTTGTTAATTTCACTTTCAAACTCTGAACTAAAATTTGATATATTATGTTGTTTAAAATGAAAGCGAGTTCTACTTCGGTTTTAAAAATCGAATAAAACGGAGAGTAAGATTTATAAAATGAAATAAATTATTCGTTTTCTAAAGTTTTGAATGCTAAATTTATTAATTCATGTAGCTTTATGAAAATATAGAATTAAAATCTATTAATAGATTCAGTCATTGAATATATGCTGTGTAAGCATTTGACCTTTACTCTCAAAATAAAAATCCCATTTAGGGAATGTATGATATATTTATTGTATAACCAACTTAACACATTTTAATTATGAAAAAATTTATTATTGTATCTGCTTTTGTATTGGGAGCATTTACTGCAAGTGCCCAAAACGACCAGACTGCTCTTCAAGGAACTAAATTTGGTGATAACTGGTCTATAGGAATCAATGCCGGTGCAACGACTCCTTTGACTCATAGCGCATTCTTTAAGAACGCCCGTCCGGCTTTTGGATTTGGAGTAGCGAAACAATTAACTCCTGTTTTCGGTTTCGGCCTTCAGGGTATGGGATATGTGAATACTACTCAGAGTAAAACGGCTTTTGACGCTTCTGATGTCAGTCTGTTAGGTAAAGTCAACTTGATGAACTTGTTTGCAGGCTATCAGGGAACTCCCCGGCTGTTTGAGATTGAAGCGGTTGCCGGTATCGGTTGGCTTCATTACTATATGAATGGTCCTGGAGATGAAAATTCGTGGTCTACTCGTCTCGGATTGAATTTGAATTTCAACCTTGGCGAATCTAAAGCATGGACTTTGGGAGTGAAACCTGCTATAGTATATGATATGCAAGGCGATTTTAATACGGCAAAAAGCCGCTTTAATGCCAATAATGCCGCTTTTGAACTGACAGCCGGATTGGCATACCATTTTAAAACCAGTAACGGAACCCATCATTTTACTACAGTCAAACCTTATAATGCTGCGGAAATAGCCGAATTGAACTCTTCTATCAATAATCTTCGCTCACAGGTAGGTAGTAAGGATAGTCAATTGGCAACTACCACGCGTCAGGTGAACGAACTGCAAAGCGAGCTGGATGCTTGCCGCAATAAGGTTGTTCCTGTTGAAACAGTAATTAAGACGGATCGGATTCCGGAGTCTGTGATCACATTCAGGCAGGGAAAATCGGTTGTTGATGCTTCTCAATTGCCTAATGTGGAACGAATTGCTTCTTATCTGAAGAAACATCCGGATGCTAATGTGATCATTAAAGGATATGCTTCACCGGAAGGAAATCTTGAATTCAATAAGAAACTGGCAAAAGCACGTGCTGAAGCTGTCGAATCTATTTTGGTGAAAAAGTACAAGATTGATTCTACACGGGTTAGTGCCGAAGGACAAGGTATCGGAGACATGTTTACAGATCCGGATTGGAACCGTGTGAGCATCTGTACGATTGACGAATCCAAGTAAGCGTTTTACTCCTTTTCATATATGATTTCCCCCTCTTGCTCTACTTCTATTGAAGCAGAATAAGAGGGGGAAATTTATTGTATTATCTTCTTGAAATTTTTATTTGCGTTGTTCTACCATGCGGATGGTACCGTCTTCGTTATAATACAGTTTATCGACACATATTGAGCGCAACCAATCGTGATGCGACAAAGCACTGTTGTGATAAAAAGCATACCATTGCCCTTTATATTCTACGATAGAACCGTGATTGGTAGCACTGTCTGTAGGATCCATATAAACACCCATATGCTTCCAAGGACCTAAAGGGCTGTCACTAATGGCGTAATGCATGCGGTTGTCTCCTTCTACGCCATCGTTCCAGTCGTCGTTATGGTTGTCAGAATAGGAAAGGTAGTATTTTCCTTTATATTTATGTATCCATGTGGCTTCATGAAAGTCTACCAGACCTTCCATGACTTTCATTTCTCCATCCAGTTCCATCATATTATCTTTCAGTTTGCCTCCCTTACAAATACCGCCACCGCCATTGTAGATATATGCCTGGCCGTCATCATCCATAAAGACACAAGGATCTATCAGCGAATCCATTCCTTTGATATATCCTTGTACGGTGAAGTTTGCGGCAGGTTCTTTGCTGGTGGCTACTCCGATTTTCCAACTTCCGTTCCAGTCCGTATCGCTGGGGTGGGGGAAATAAAAGTAATACGTGCCGTCTTTGTAGGCACAATCCGGTGCCCACATGAATCCGCCTTCTTTACGTCCCCAAGGTACTTGAGAAGAATTCAGAATTTCACCATGATCCGTCCAGTGCACCATGTCGTCGGTAGAAAACACATGATATCTGTCCATTAGGTCACAACCCCGTGGCGGAGCTATATCATGCGAAGCGTAGACATACAGACGACCGTCGTTCCAAACGTGGGCAGAAGGGTCGGCTGTGTACATGTGTGTGATAAAGGGATTTTGAGGAGTAGAACCCATGCATCCCGCTAATAATAGAGCACATGCGGCATAAAGATACTTTTTCATAAATATAGATGTAATAGTTTTGTTTTGGCAGATATAAAAATATGTATTTGCCGGATTATCATTAATTTCATTTACGTTGTTTTACCATCCGGATAGTACCGTCTTCGTTGTGATACAATCTGTCTACACAAATAGAACGCAATGCCGGATTTTTAGATAAGGAGATTGTATGATAAAAAGCGAACCATTCTCCCTTATATTCCACGATAGAGCCTTGATTGGTAAAACAGTCGGAAGGTTCCATGTAAATGCCCATGTATTTCCACGGTCCTAAAGGGTGGTCGCTGATAGCATAACGCATACAGTTGTAGCCATCCATGCCGTCATTTCTGTTCGGATCATGATTATCGGCATAAGAAAGATAATATTTTCCTTTATACTTATGTATCCATGTACCCTCGTGGAAATCGTCCAAACCTTCCATTGTTTTCATTTCGCCGTCCAGTTCCATCATATTGTCTTTCAGCTTTCCCCCTTTGCAGATACCTCCTCCGCCATTGTAGATATAAGGTTGTCCGTCGTCGTCGATGAAGACAAAAGGGTCTATCATCGGATCCATTCCTTTGATATATCCTTGAACCGTAAAGTTGGCAGCAGGTTCTTTACTGGTAGCTACCCCGATTTTCCAGCTGTTATTGGTATACGTATCACTGGGATGCGGAAAGTAGAAGTAATACGTTCCGTCTTTATATGCACAGTCCGGTGCCCACATAAATCCGCCCTCTTTGCGTCCCCACGGCACTTGTGAAGAGTTTAATATTTCACCATGATCTTTCCAGTGTACCATGTCATCGGTAGAAAATACGTGATACCTGTCCATCAGGTCACATCCTTGCGGCGGGTCTATGTCATGCGATGCATAGACATACAGACGGCCGTCATCCCATACACGGGCAGAAGGGTCGGCCGTGTACATGTGTCTGATAAAAGGATTGGGGGCCAAGCTGTCGATAGTAGTCTTTTCTTTTTTTCTGTTTTTATTTTCAGATGACTGGTGAGAGACTTTGCACCCAACTGATAATAAAGTGCATAGAGCATAAAAGCATATCTTTTTCATAATATAAATTGTTGTTGTACTCTTTTGAATGTACAAATTCGTCTTCTTTGGATTGAAATAAAAAGGAACATACAGATTACTTTATCGGCCAAAAATAGCCAATTTGTATGCTCCAATATTGCAAAAAACAAGCAAAAAGTAGAAAATCCGTCCTATGATAGGGACGTTAGTCGAAGTATAGAACGTCTACGTTATTTTGTGAGACAGGTATGTTGATTATTGTAGACAATGTGAGTTGCTTGTGGAAAGATTTGGAATAATCAGTTCGGGAATACTCGTATAAGAAAAGCTATATTCTTTTTATTGAAGATTCATGTTGAAATTTATGAGTGTATTTCTATCTTGTTTCTCTATTAGGATAAAATTCTGTGTTATGGAAAAATAAATACAAAATGAAGGGTTGGTAATTGTCTGATAATCTGTTGATTATACATATTTGCTTTTTCTCTATGAGAAACAGGTTGAAAGTCGTAGAGAAACGTCTCGTTCCTCTACGACCAACGGGACGTTCCTCTACGACCAATGAAATGAAAATTTATAATACTTTACGCGGTACGTGGCTTTTTAGAAAGACTATTTATGTATCTCTGTTCGTAATTTTGACTGTATGATTTTAGAGCGTGATTCTGTGTATAAGTTTCTCTGCCCAAATTTGTTCTGTTACCAACCATCGGGTTTCTTCAGTTTCATGAGATTGTTGAATGACGTTTTCTAATAAATCTTGATATTCTTGCAAAAGTTTTATAGTTACGGTCTGTTTGTTTTCTCTGAGCGACAGTAGAATTTTCAGCTTATGGATATTCAGATTGGGGGTATTGGATAATTCTTCGGCTTTGTTTAAATAAGCTATACATTTTTTGTTGTTTTCCGGAGTATTCAAAAGTTTCATAATACTGTTCGTTATCACGATATAGTCATTCGGACAAGCCATTTTATTATCTATGTTTTTCATGGCAAGACGGGCGGACGCGATATATTTACGATTATAATCCATCATTCCGGATTCAAAACTGACTACGGTGGAGGTCATTTTCAGATAATTTCTGTCTTCTGATAGTGGAGTGAATGCGCCCATTTTTTCGAGTCTTTTTTCTAAAGTACCATAAATATCTCCTTTAGATAGCGCTTTCGCATTATGCTCGTCTTTATAATATGAATAGATTTTAGTGAGAGCGGAAATTAGAGCTTCTTTGTTTTTTCCGGTGAATTCCATGAACTTCATGGCATATTCATCGGCTTCAACTTCCTGTTTTTCTGAATAGTCCAACCCCATGCGATTGATTATTTTTTCATTGACTAATGTTTGTATGAGATCATTAGTCGCAAAAACTAATCCCGGTTCATAGTTGTAGTAACGTTGATAGAGATATTCTTCTGTAGCAGCCACTACTCCGTTAGCCACATCGCCCCAAAATTCGGCACGTTTGGCATGGGCTATATTTTTATTGGTAGTGATAATGGCATGATCCAGAACGTTGTGAGCGACTTCGCGAGCCAGAATAGCGCACAATTCCTCTTCCGTATCCAAGGTCGTAAGTAATCCTGTCGATATAAGCAGACATTGGTTACTTAACATAAGTGCGTCCGGCGAAGGAGATTTTAAAATTCGTATTTGAGGAACGAGGTCTTTATGTGTATTGATGAATTGATTAGGTGCAATGGATAACAACAAACATTGTAGATAATCTTCAGTTGCAGCATCTTCATAAAGCAGTTGCGATTGAGCCAATTCCTTTAAATATTCATCGGCTTCTTCTGCCTGTTCTTGCCGGAGTATTTCCTGATATCCTTTTTTATCATAATAGGATATTAATCCGTTGGATAATTGTGCAATCTGCCAGAAAGCATTGTTACTATCCGGATGCAGATCGATAATGTCGAGCCGGCTTATGGGAATACCTAACTGTACTCCGTTGGCTACTATCACTGCTTGTGTTTCGTAATTACCATTGTAAGGAGTAGCTTTTAATTTAGCGATTCTTTGCAATACTACAGGGGTTCCTTTTGTTGCATTTTGGTAGTCTTTTTTGAGAACGCCTTCGATGTTTAGCGTAGGATTAAAAAAAATATCCTGAGCAAATATTGTTCCATGGCTTAACAGAACGATTATTAGTGTAAGAAGTATACGTTTCATAAGTGCGATGATTTTGTTATTGTTATAAATGTAGAGAGAAAAAAACATATCTGAAAAAGAAAAGTACTATTTGCCGATAGGGATTTCCCTCTATGTTTATTGGCCTTTCCATAATTTCTTGTCCTCCTTCCAGAAACATCTAAAACTCATTGCTAATGGTAGATTTAGACGTTTTTGGAAGCTTAAAAGTGATTTTTGAACATCGATTTATACATGATGTGCTATGTTTGCAATGAAAAAAGTCGTTTAACTAATTTGAAAAAGAGTTGATTAAACGTCAGGTAATTTAATTATTAACTTTATTAATTTATTATTATGAAAAGAAATGTACTTCTCTCAGCAGTTACATTGATGATGACTGCTAATGTTTTTGCACAAGCAGAAGATGTAACTCCCGCCGCGTTTAAATTTCAAGAACGCTCGGTAGGTCCGGTTGAAATGTTTTGGGGTACTGGTGCCAATCCTAGTATAGCAGAGTTAAATGTCAGTGGTTCTATTGTGACTGCAGTGGCACCGGCAAATCAAACAGAGGAAGAAGCTTTATCTTCCGGACTTTCCATTGTGAATAGTGAATTTGGAAATCTTTTGTTGCTGAAAGGTAAAAATGCGCCTGCATCAGCAGAAGGACCTGCATCGACAGGTGATTTAGGCAAAGGTTGGTTCTCTTTAAATTTTATAGGACCGGCAAGTGCTGAAGGTGGGAATGATTATCGGGTTACATATCAAATGAAAATGGTTTCGGATCTTGAAATCGGTGCTAAGAAATTAGGTTTGTCTTGTGTCTCTGGAGGTGGAAATAATACTTCATTAGGTTCTAAGAGTGAAGTACTTTTTACCGGAGACTCTGGTTGGTGGCAATTCCAAATAAATGCGAAAACCGGAACAAAAGATCCTTTCCGTGCCCGTATTGAATTTGATGGCCAAATGATGGATAAAACTGCTTTATATGTTTATGAAGTAAGTTTTGTGAGGAATCCGGAAGGAGAGTTGGTAAATACGGAAGGTACAGAAAATGCAGACGGTTCTTATACAGGTATGAGTAAACCGAATGGAGCTGTTAGTGTTGGTGTTGCATCTACTATGTCGGATTTGAATGCTCCGTTTGTGACTTGGGATCATCAGTATATTTATGTGAACAATGCCAATAATCGTGAGATGGTTTATATTTATAATATGATCGGACAATTGGTTCATAGTGCAGAAGCCACAGCAGGATTTATGGAAATTCCGATGAATCCGGGAGCTTATATTGTAAAAGTGGGTGCAAAATCAACGAAAGTGATATTATAATTGGATATATTCAATCAGATAAAAGGAGTACCGGTTCTGTACCGGTCTCTTTTTAATTTTTTACTCTTTAAATTTGATAACTATGAAGCAAATAGGAAAGATTTTTTCTTTGTTTGTAGTCTGCTGTTTCTGTTTCTCTTCTTTGCAGGCACAAGTCGTTAATTATGCTTTAAAACTTTCGGGGGATAATTCTGTTATTTGCGGACAAGTACCTGAAATTAATGGGAAAAGTGAATATGCTGTTCAATTTTTAATGGCTCCACAAGAATGGACTGCCGGTGCTTATATTTTTAAACGTGGCTCTGATATAGAGGAGTTTTCAGCGAGACTATCTTCCGTAGCAGGGAATGTCGTTTTTAAGATTGGAACCGAGGAAATCGTTTTGACAGGGGTTTCGGTAACAGGTTGGACACAGATATCATTAGGGGTATTTAAAAATGGAGCCGATACATGGATTAATGGTGTGAAAACCTGGAATGCCAACAGTAATTTGCAGATGCCGTCTTCTAATGAGGATTTGGTTTTAGGTAAAGGGTTTAAAGGACGTTTGGATGAATTCCGTGTATGGAATACCAGCCTACCGAGCGCTGCTGAAGAAGAACTGATGTTCCAGAATACGGTAAATAAATTTCATCCGAAATGGGAATCTCTCGTTTTATACTATAAATTTGATCAAGAGCAATGTGCAGATCATATTGTTGACTATAAATTCGCTCATCACGGTACGTCAAATACTGTAATCCAGAGGGAAGAAGTGACTGATAATAATTTTTTCCGATACCGTGTCGTAACAGGATATTCTTCTTTTAATCGCCATTGTGATCGTCTGCAAATAGATAAAGATATGCATTTACTGACGAACGATTTGATTTTTCTGAATGCTTCAGTAAACGGACGTACAGGTGAGGTTACCATGACGGCTTTGGATGACGCTTCGGCAACGGGAGGGGTTACTTACATGGCTACAGATGGAGAGCGCTCCGGTATTGCGGTTCTGGATGGTACAGGTACATTAAACTTAGGTAAAGCTATTCAGGAGGGAGAACCGTCAAGTTTGTCGGCGACTGTTGAAGGTTGGTTTTATGTAGAAAAATGGGTTGAGGGTGCTGTTCTTTTTGAACAGAAAGAGAATGATTCCAACTTATTTGGTATCTATTTAGGAAATTTGGAAAAGAAACAACTGATTGTTAAAGCAGATGGTTGGCAGATGGAGTGTGATAATGTTCTCAGTCCGGA
Source organism: Bacteroides sp. CAG:189 (assembly GCF_000432295.1). Taxonomy (NCBI): domain Bacteria; kingdom Pseudomonadati; phylum Bacteroidota; class Bacteroidia; order Bacteroidales; family Bacteroidaceae; genus Bacteroides; species Bacteroides sp. CAG:189. Next base: position 51,778 of record NZ_HF991092.1, on the reverse strand, counting down.
GCAATGGCAGCATTTAGCTGTAACAATGGATCCCACTTCTTCACGTAATCCCATGCGTATTTATGTTAATAATCAGAATCTGAAAGGAACAATAGACAAACCTGCTGACGGAGTGATGTATACCCTTAAAGATATTGATGCCGATGCGGTGGTGGGTACTGGTTTCATAGGTAAGATGGATGAATTGATGGTTTGGAGAAATGCCCGTACTACTTTTACTTCAGATATGGACGGTACATTGACTTCTGCAGTGTTTCCAGGTGGAGGATATGATGCTATCTTCTTCGATGGTTATTGGAAGTTTGACAGGGAAGATAATATCGGATATAATTCAAAAGGCTGGAAAGCAATGATTGAACAAACCAGAGAGTTGTATAAAGGATATAGAGGATATAAAATAAGAATAGGCCTGATCAGTTCGGATAGTGATGACAGCGGAAATAAGTTGTGGCCTAATTATATTGGAAATGAATCTTGGCGTGCGAATATTGCTAAAGGAGTTGAGGCGTTGATTCCTTATTGTGACGGTGTAGATATCGATTTGGAATGGCTGGATAATAATCCTAGTAATCCTAAATGGGCTTCTTATGGAGAAATGGTAAAAGCAATACGTGCAGTAGTGCCGAACGATAAAATATTTAGTGTAAGTTTACATCCGGTTTCTTATACGATGCCTTTGGATGCGATTGATGCTGTTGATTATGTAACTTTTCAAAATTACGGGCCACGGAAAAGTAGCTTAGTATGGAGTGCTTACTCTTCTTTTTATACTACGGCTGTAAATTATGGCTATCCTGCGGAGAAGATTCGTCTTTCTATGGCGACAACCGCAGTTATGAGTGATAATTCCGGGAAGAATGTGAAAGGATATAAGGATCTGGATTTTTCAACTGTGACTGCCGAATCGAATACAGGTACTATTGGAGGTGTTGACTATACCTTTAATGGAGTAAAAGAGGTACAAAAGAAAATGCAATTGCTTGTTGATAACAACACCGGTGGATGTATGTATTTTGATATGGGGAATGACGTAAGTGTACAAGATGAGTTAAGTTTGATCAGAGCTTTGAGTATGACCATTCATTCTAATGTGGATACATTGGTGACAAAAGTAAGTACAGACCCTGTAGGAATAGAGGAGAAAAAACTTTATCCGGAATTAAATTCGGCTAAGGTTAGTGTTTATCCTAATCCTTCCGATGGTAATTTTCAGGTAGACTTACCTTTTAGCGGAGAAGCTGTATGCGATTTGTTTTCCATGACCGGTAATAAAGTATACAGCACAATAGGAGAAAAACAAATTCGTTTTTCATTAAGTGGTATTCTTTCGACAGGATTATATATATTGAAAATAGATTCTTCTGAGGGACAGGCTACCACAAAAGTGCAGATAAAATAAATGTGAAACTTAATATAATATGGTATGAGAAACAAATGGCAATTTAGTTTATTAGCTTTCGCCTTGCTGATGATTTGTCCTTTCTTGTCATTGCATGCTGAGATTGAATCCGTGCAGCAGTCTAAGGTGATTAAAGGACGGATTACAGATGAGACGAATGAGGGAGTTGTAGGAGCGAATGTTCTTGTGAAGGGGACGACTAATGGAGTTATAACAGATATAGATGGTAACTATTCTATTTCTGTGTCTGGGAATAATGCGATTTTAGTAATTTCATTTATCGGATATAAAACACAGGAAATAAAGGTTGGTAATCAAACGACGGTCAATGTCAAGCTGTCGGAAGATTCCGAGATGTTGGATGAGGTTGTGGTTGTTGGATATGGGACAGTACGTAAAGGAGATGTGACAGGAGCTATTTCTTCGTTAAAACCCGATCAGAATGAAGCGGCAAAGGTTGTATCTATAGATAATCTGTTGCAAGGTAAAATCGCAGGTGTGAATGTTGGAGCAACGGTGGCTACTCCAGGAGCTGCTTCTTCTGTAACCATTCGTGGTGCCAACTCATTGCGTGGTGATAATCAACCTTTATATGTCATTGATAATATCCCGCAAGCTTCTACCGGTGAGTTTGCAGCCAGTGCTTTTGGCGACAGTGATTTTCAAACCGCTCAAAATCCGTTGACGAGTTTGAATCCGCAAGATATTGAGGATATTCAGATCTTGAAGGATGCATCAGCCACAGCTATTTATGGTTCACGCGGTGCTAATGGAGTTATTCTTATTACAACTAAAAAGGGTAAAAGCGGAAAACCTAAAGTCAGCTTAAGTGCGAATTTTACAATTGCAAATGCAACGAAGTTAAAAGATATGTTGAATTTGGAGGAGTATGCGCGCTTTCGTAATGAACAGTTGGGTGAAAAGTCTGCACAGTTCTTTTTTGCCGGTGATGAAGTGCGTTATATTTATTCCGGTGGTGAATATGATCCGGAAAACCCTGAGTCTTATCATGTATTGACCTATCATAACTGGCAAAAAGAGATTTATCAAAGTGCTTTTTCTCAAAATTATTCGGCTACTATCAATGGCGGTAACGACAAAACAACTTATTTTGTTTCAGCTTCCTTTAAAGATATCAATGGTATTGTTTACAATACGGGATTGAAACAGGGGGATTTACGTGCAAATTTATCAATGGATTTATCTAAAAAAGTAAAACTGGATATGACATTGAATGGTTCTATCAAGCAGAATGATATGATGTCCGGAGGTGATACGAAGGGAGGTGCGACTGGCTCTGTAACCCGTACTGCTCTTGATTCGGCACCTTACGTGACACCGTCCGGTGAACAAAATTTGTCGGCAGAGGAAAAAACAACCGTATGGAGTTGGATCAATGATTATGATGATATTACTAATGAGAAAACGTTCAGAGCTTCTGCTGATCTGACTTGGAATATTGGTGCGGGATTTTCTTATAATGCCCGTGTGGGTGGAGATATTTTTATGCAATCTCGTGGGCGTTGGTTCGGACTCCAATTGTTTAAGGGGGAGAATGATAATGGTTCTCTTGGATTGACGAATTTGGAGAAAAACCATTATACAGTTGAAAACATTGTAAATTACAATACTAAAATTAAGGATATTGTTGATATTGCAGCTACTGTGGGTATTACTTATGATGATTATGGGTATTTAAATAAGGTTACTTCTGCCCGTAATTTTGAAAACCACTCTTTCCGTACTAAAGGATTGCATATGGCAGGAACTATCAATGAAGAACAACCGATTCAGAAAGATTATCAATTACTTTCATATTTGGGACGTCTGAATTTGGCTTTTATTGAAGGACGTTATTTATTGACTGCAACATTTCGTGCTGATGGTACAAGTAAATTTGTAAAGTCTAACCGTTGGGCATATTTCCCATCCGTAGCTTTGGCATGGCGCATGGAACAAGAGAATTTTATTAAGGAAAATGCTTCATGGATTGATCAGTTAAAGCTTCGTTTAGGATATGGTCAGACAGGAAATCAGTCTATAGATCCCTATAATAGTTTTTATAATTATAAAAAGACAATTGACTATGCGGATGCCAGTGGAAATAAAGAACTGGGTTTGGCTGTTAGTAATTTGCAAAATCCGGAACTTAAGTGGGAGACAACTACTTCTTATAATATAGGTCTTGATTTTGGCATATTCAATAGCCGTTTATCCGGTACATTGGATTGGTATTACAAACGTACGAATGATTTGTTGATTGATCGTGCTGTTTCCTATACAACAGGGTTTGCAAATGTTCTGATGAACCAAGGAGCATTGTCAAACAAGGGGGTTGAAATCTCTTTGGATGCAGACATTATTCGTACCAAAGACTTTACTTGGAATGTGTCCGGTAATATAGGCTTTAACAGTTCGAAAATTGAAAAATTGGGCTTGCCGCTTTCTTATTATGGAAATAACCAGTATTCAGCTTATTTAGGTAATTCAATCGGTGATCATTTTGGTGTAGCCAATATTTTCATAGAAGGAAAGGCTCCCGGATTGTTTTGGGGATATAAAACAGATGGTATTATTCAGGAGGGGGATGATGTGCCTCAGAAAAGTGACAATAAGAATACCGTTGCAGGAAGTACGGATCCGGGTAATATCAAATTTGTGGATAGCAACGGTGATGGCATGATCACTGAAGATGATAAAGTCATTTTAGGAGATCCTAACCCGGATTTTACTTACGGTTTCCAGACCCGATTGGCTTACAAGGACATTTCTTTGTCTGTATCTTTTAATGGAGTTTATGGAAATGATTTGTTGAATAGTAATTTGCGCTATGAAGCGATGCCGTCTAAGAATTCGTCTAATATTCGTAAAGATGCTTTTGCGAATGCATGGCGGGCGGATAATCCGACAAACCGTTATCCGAGTGTAAATAGTACCAACCCCTCTACCGCCGTACTCGACCGCTATATTGAGGATGGTAGCTTTTTAAGATGTTCGGATATTACTTTGGGATATACTATACCGAAGAGTCTCGTGGGTAAAATTGGTTTTCAAGCAATAAATGTGTTTGCTTCTGTAAAAAATGCATTCGTCATTACCGACTATTCAGGATATGATCCGGAAGTGAATACATTTGCATTTGATGGGTTAAGAAGAGGTATTGATATGAACTCGTTTCCTCAATCACGTTCTTATATCTTTGGTTTAAGTGTAACATTTTAATTGGGTATCATGAAAAAACTAAAATTAATATATTTCTTATTAGCTATTTGTGCATTTTCTTCTTGTTTGGACGAAGATCCTCAATATGCTTTAAATAGTGAATCTGTTTTTTTGGATAAAAATACAGCACAGTTGGCATTACTTTCCTGTTATGGACAATTGACAACATATGATGGTTTTGGCCAGGCTGCTCAGGAGTTGTTGGTAGGTGCTTCCGGATTGGGATGGGCACAAACGAACGCCGGTGATCAGGATCGCTATGTTTCTTTAAATGCGTCTTCCGGTTGCACGATAACGAAGATGTATTGGAGAAGTTTATATAAAACAGTGTCGGAAACAACCTTTTTTGTAGAGAATATGAAAGCGAGCCCGTTGGATGAGGATTTTAAAACGGGCTTGGTAGCACAAGCTAAATTCTTGAGAGGATTTGCATATTATCATTTGTTGACAACTTTTGGAGGAGTTCCTTTGCGCAATACAATTCCATCTTTAGAAACGCTTTCTATTCCAAGGGCGTCAGAAGAAGAAATAGTGGCGCAGATCGAGGAAGACTGGAAAGCGGCTATTAGTGGATTGCCGGAAACTTCCGATGCCGGTAAAGCTTCTGGTTTGGCAGCACACGCTTATTTGGCTAAATTATACTGGTATTTGGGCTGTCAGGGGATA